>NZ_MUFH01000412.1:0-1827 GCF_001996115.1 Salinivibrio sp. MA427 | reverse complement strand
AGTGAGGTCTAGGCGTTCGCGCTTAATGGGCATGTCATTATTAACCTGCCAAACCGATAAAGTATGATGCTGACGGATAAATAACCGTTGTCCATCGCCCGACAATGCCAACTGATTGACTGGCGCGCTCAAAGGGAATGATGTTTTATGCTGGCCGCGGTAGATCATCAATTGATTATCGGCAGTCACAGCCGCCAACACAGGCGCTATCGGCTGGCCATGCAAGCTATCCGGTATCGCCAGGGCAATCTTATCCAGCGGCTGTCTATTCGCATCCACCGTTACGGGTCCACCAAACGCAGATATACGCGATAACTGCGGGATCACCGCATCACTGGCTTGGTCATCGTTGCCAAAGCGTAATTGCCAAACGCCCACTTCACCGGGAGCATTTTCCACTGCGATAAAAGGCGCCGTTGATTGAGCCCAACTCATCGCAGGATCACTGAGGGTCGATAGCGCGCGTTGTAAGACAGTTTCAGCCTGCGGGAAAGTTGTCTTCTCTTGAGGCTGTTGGGGCTGTTGAGGCATCGATGACTGACGAGGACGACGCGCTACCGTCAAGACGCCTGTCTCATCCAAGCTATAAACGAGTTGATTGCGATTATCAGCGCCAACAAACCGTGGCGCTCCAGGTGAAGAGACAGAAAAGCGTTCACTTAACGTCACACTGGCTTGATGAAACAGCGGAATCACGACAGTTAAAAGATAAAAAAACAGCAGCAACAAGGTCACTAGTACCATCACACCACCAAAGCGCACTGTTTGACGCGTCAGTTTATCTTTTAAACGTCGCGCACGTTTGGTGTCAGAAAGTGATGGTGAGGAGTGGGTCATTTGCGCCTCTTATTTTAATCAAGCTCTTGATTGTATTTCATTACAATGACAATTTTGTGACAAATCGGCCCGCTATGATTATCCATATAAAAAAAGTGGATGATGGCTAATCATACTGCCTCTTGCGGGCTAACGCCTCGACACCGGGACGATGCGTTGCTGAGCGGTACGCAATAAATATGCAACAAACGGACTTTAGGCTGGCCCAAGTTGATATTGGGCACACTTTCGTGAGTTTACTGCCGTGAAGCATAGACAACACCTTGAACGACCTCAATAATTGTTTAAACAATCGTCTTAAGGATCACGCATGATGCATTTTGTTTTCACGTATCAACACACTGGATACGTTCCTACAAAGTGCAGCCAACATCAGCGTATTGTACAAAGCCCTTGAAAGGCTGTCTGACGCTTTAGCAGTCTTGCTTGACAGCCATCTTATTCAGTAGAACAGGATTTTCTCACACGCTATGACTTTAGACTCCCATCATGTCGACAAAGAACTGAGCTGGCTCTCCTTTAACGAGCGCGTACTGCAGGAAGCTGCGGACAAAAGCGTGCCGATTATCGAACGGGTTCGCTTTTTAGGTATTTTTTCATCCAATCTTGATGAATTTTATCAAGTACGATTTGCCGATGTGAAACGCCGTATCATTATTGATGAAGAGCGCGGAGTGGATAGTCACGCCAAGGAGTTACTCAGTAAAATTCAAGCGAAAGTGGTCAAGCTCAATCAAGATTTCGATCATCTATATAATGATATTTTGCTTGAGATGGCACGCCGCAATATCTTTTTGGTGAATGAGCGACAACTGTCGGAGCATCAAGCCCAATGGCTCAAACGCTATTTTCGTAGCAATATCTTGCCTTACATTACACCGATCATGCTCAATAAAGATGTCGATGTTTTAAGCTTTTTAAAAGACGCTTATTCCTATTTAGCGGTCGAGCTAAAAAAAGCCGGTGAAGAGCCAAAATATGCATTAATTG
>NZ_MUFH01000411.1:0-1840 GCF_001996115.1 Salinivibrio sp. MA427 | reverse complement strand
GGTGTAGAAGCGGCGTAGTCGTAATAATTATCCATTTTCAACCAAATACTCTAATGTCTGATTAAATAAAATATTAGCCACTAACGATTCACCAATATTATTCATAATCCAACTATCAATGTGCATCAAGCCACTATTGCAATATCCTTCAAAAATACCAATAGCATCTCTTAAGTTCTCATTTTTGAGTATATCCAGAGACGGTTCTTTAGCTAGCGCAATAAGATATATATAAGCGTCATGGCCTGTCGTCGCATAGGTATCCAACAGAATTGGGGTTGTGTTTACTTTAGACTCAAGTGGTTGAAAGTCATCTAATTGATAACCAACTAATGCCGAAAAAACCATCAGTTCTTTTACTGTACTAAAGACTCGAGTATCACTTTTCGCCCCTTTTGTTGAGCAAAACCGCTCTTCCAACGCTTCAAAGCGAACATCCCGGCGTACCGATAACTTACGCCAATCAATTATTTCAGCCATGAACAGGGATCTCCTCAATGGTTACCTTATCAAAATCACTACCAAAGCGTACAACATCATAGTCATTACCTTTTACAGTAAGTTTTGTAGGATACTGCCCTTTAAACTCTTCTTCAGTCAACACTGTATGCTGAACGAGGTTATATTCCTTACCAATTTTATGACGAATTCCCTTGTCAGTATGTGCTTCTGTCCACTGAGCCTGAGAGAACATAAAGATTGATTGCTCTACTTTGTTCGCAATGTAACGGACAAGTTCTCGACCATTATCAGGACCGATAAACGCTAGAATTGAGTCTGCAATAAAGGGAGCAACAGTACCTGGAGTAAGCAAGTGCTGCTTATTATTCGCACGATCTTTCGAGAATTCAATCAACGCAACAACAAACGAAATAGATAACATCGCTTGATAACCATTCCCCGCAGCTACTCGTTTACCTTCTCTATCTACGATTGCCCATGTAAAGCTTCCTCCTTTGACGCTAGTATCTTTTTTAACTGTATAACCATTAAAAGCCACTTGGTTAAATAACGACTGCATCTTGCTTAAGAGGATCTGGTCAACACCTTCCTGTGAAGAGACAATGGCCTCCTCATATAACTCTACTATCTTCTCTGTTGCGAGAATCAAGTTACGAACTTTATGAGCTTTAGGTTGAGTTGCTGACAGGCTAGTTACTCTGCGATCAATATCTTCAATATCAATCTCTTTTTTACGAACGCTCTGCTCCATTTGTAGGATCTGACGGTTTAGTTGATCGCACCTTGATTTCGCTAAATCTTTACCGCGTTCGATAACCTTAATGTCATCAATGTCAGAATCAACAATAGTATGACTTAAGTCCTTTATACTATTTTCAAGTTCCTGTATGACGTCTTCGCGGTCATCAATATCCGCTAATAACCTTTCCATACTAGCTTTCGGCAATTGCTGGTTACAAAGCGTGTCTTGTAGCTTGACAGCTAATTCCCAGCGACGCTTAAGCTCAGGATCGACGGCATGTTTACCAAGCTCTTCTAAAAGCCGAGCTGCCGAACTATCCTCTCCAACGTGCGTACCACAGATACATTCGTTATTATCCATAATTTCACGTAGCAGTTGCTTATCCACCGTATAACGAAGTGACTTATTTAGTTCTGCTGTATTAATGCTTGAAAGGTCTATCGAGGCAAGTTTTTTGCCAAATGTAGATAATGCCCAATCAGGTGTGTTGGTTATTTTCTCTGTTAATAGTTGCTTATATTGTCGTTGGTAATCATTCAACAATCTTCCTTGTTTTTCGCGAAATTTAATTTTTTCTTCAATAGATGTCTTATCAAAGCGAGTAAGTTTAGATAGCTGAATCTCATACTCTTTTTC
>NZ_MUFH01000410.1:0-1853 GCF_001996115.1 Salinivibrio sp. MA427 | reverse complement strand
GTGATGCAACGATTGTCCTATATGGCTATGTCAGGGCTTATTAGTCGAGAGCATTTTTCAAAAATGTGGGGTCCTGCTTTTATAAAGGCCTGGGATTCGTTAGAGCCGTATATCCATCACAAGCGCTTCCTAAATGGTGAACCTTTGACGCTCGCAGAGGGCGCCTACAGCCGGAATGATTTCGAAAAATATGTCCTGTACTGTAGGGATCTAAACACATAACACGGCCAAGCACGGCGGCGCCCTTTGACCTTTAAATTGCGCCTTTGGCTCCATTCCAAGGGTGCGCATGCTGCAAGCGTTAGAAAACTAGGAAGTTACGGATGATCAAGGAAGTTGGAAGCACAGTAATTCAAGAGTTTCACAAAGCTCAATGTCATTGTGGTTCAGTCGAGTTTGAGCTGCACTTGCCACAGGGCATCGAAAAGCCTAGGCGTTGTGATTGCTCGATATGCCGTCGTAAAGGAGCAATAGTAGCCTCAGTAAAATTGGATGGCATTCGTATTTTGAAAGGTAAAGAGCATTTAAAACTTTATCAATTCAATACGAATACAGCAAAGCACTACTTCTGCTCAAACTGCGGTATTTATACACATCACCAAAGGCGTTCAGATCCAAGTGAGTATGGTTTTAATGTGGGTTGCTTAAACGGGGTAAATCCATTTGATCTAGGTGATGTTGTAACAAATGATGGGGTTAATCATCCAGCGGACAAACGATAACGACTTATGAAGGATATAGACATGCGTGATCATTACGATTTTTCTGAGTCCGTTAAGAATCCATACGCCAAGAAGCTCAAGAAGCAGGTTACGATCCGGCTGGTGTCGGAAAGGCAAAAGATCCGACCAAAAAGTGGATTCTACTTTTGCGTGCTGCAGAGCCGGGCGTTAGGCTAAACATGTCAAATTCAGATGTTACGGACAAGGAGGCCTGATAATGCTTTGGATTGTAATTAAGTACCTTACAACGGCAGCTATTGTAGTGTTGATTTCAGAAGTCGCAAAACGAAGCGATAAAATGGGAGCTTTAGTTGCTGCGTTGCCTACGATAACCATATTGGCGCTGGTTTGGATGTATATTGAAGGGCAAGGAAACAGTAAGCTTTCAAATCACGCTTTTTATACTTTTTGGTATGTGCTGCCAACATTACCAATGTTTTTGCTATTCCCTTACTTGCTAGCCAAATATTCGTTTTGGATTACGTTACTAATTAGTTGTTTTGTTTCGATAGCTTGTTTTGTAATTACTCACGCAGTAGTAAAGCAATTTGGGTTAAATTTGCTGTAAGAAAGTTTAGCCTAACAAACGAGAATAAGTGTCGCGCAGCCAACAAGTGGGTAGATACGCTGTCACGCCCACGCAGACCATGATCCGCTCCCCGCATGAAGGATAACATCGTGTCGTATGCTGCTCAGAGGTCGCCTCAATGGGCCAGATCTGAACAACTATCCTGACATCGGGAGATTCAGTGCTGTCCATATTGTGGTGAGAAGTTAGAACGAGAACTTACCCAGCAAAAGCAACCTTACTATTACCATTTCGGCGCTTGCTAATTAGGCTGCTGATCTATGTTTTTTTAGTACGTTGTCAATCACTCGTTTTTGGCGAGGTTTTTATCTCACATTACGCCGTCTCTGAGCATTGAAATTACGATCACCGTCATATTACCAACGGTGCAGGTTTATTCTTTTAATGCGATTTATTACGCAGTTTGGATTGCCTGCTATCGAAGAAGGACGATGAGGCTCAGTCAAGCCTGAAGTGACGACTTTGCCTTAAATGAACACAATTGATAGGGAATAGAGAGTAAACCTGATATGATCCATGTCTTCCAGTTTTCACGTTGATAG
>NZ_MUFH01000041.1:0-25620 GCF_001996115.1 Salinivibrio sp. MA427 | reverse complement strand
GTGCTGCTCTGCTTAATCGCTTACGTATCGAAGGCAATACTACCAAGGCTGATATTGTACTCGGTATGGATACTAACTTGATGAAAGAAGCTGAGCGTAGCGGCATTGTCGCCGAGCACGCGGTGAATACGGAGCGCCTACAGGTACCCGGCGGTTGGGATAATCCCTACTTTATCCCCTACGATTACGGCTACTTTGCCTTTGTGTATGACACCACGCGTTTGCTCGACCCACCCAAAAGCTTGAAGGCTTTGATTGAGGAGCGTGACGATATCAGTGTGATTTACCAAGATCCACGCGTGTCCACAGTTGGCCAAGGCTTGATGCTGTGGATCCAAAAAGTATACGGCGATCAAAGCCAGCAGGCATGGCGCGATCTTGCCGACAACACTATTACCGTGACCAAAGGCTGGACCGAAGCGTACAACATGTTCCTCAACAAAGAGGCAGATATGGTGCTTTCATACACCTCTTCGCCCGCCTATCACCTGGTCGCTGACGATGATGACCGCTTTGCCGCCGCCATGTTTGAAGAAGGCCACTATATGCAAATTGAAGTGGCGGCGAAGTCTGCTTATACCGACCAACCAGAACGCGCCGATGCGTTTCTACAATTTATGCTCAGTGACACAGCACAGTCTGTGATCCCAACCACGCAGTGGATGTACCCGGTCACCGATGTTAGCTTGCCTGACGCCTTCTATACGCTGAACAAACCAGAAGAGAGCCTGTTGTACCAGCCCGATGAAGTGATGGGTAACCGTCAGCAATGGGTGCGCGATTGGCAAACCGCTTTGGTTGAATAACGTCGATGCTCAACCCTTCTCGAACCTGGCCGGGCAGTCTCGCGGCCAGCTTGGTCGTGTTATTAATTGGCAGCGCACTCTGGGCGCTGTTCTTACACAGTCAAGACTTGAAGCTGTCCGCCCTGTGGCAAGATGCCTATCTGCGCCATGTCACGCTGTTTAGCTTTAAGCAGGCTACCTTATCTGTGGTGCTCAGCGTTGGGCTCGCCATTCCTGTGGCCCATGCGCTGGCTCGGCGACAATTTCCAGGGAAAGCTTGGCTACTCAAACTGTTTGCCATGACCCTGGTGCTGCCGGTATTGGTGGGCGTGTTTGGATTGGTTGCCATCTACGGCCGTAGCGGTTGGATTGCACAAGCCTTCGCGTACTTTGATGCGGCGATGCCATTTTCTCTCTATGGCTTAAGCGGCATTTTGCTTGCGCATGTTTTCTTTAACCTGCCTTTTTCGGCCCAATTGATGGTGCAGGCCTTGGAAGGGATCCCGGCGGATCAAAGGCGCCTGGCAACCCAGCTTGGTCTAAGAGGCTGGCAACGTTTTCGCCACCTTGAATGGCCTTATCTGCGGCAAAGTCTACCCCATGTCGTCGGACTGGTATTCATGCTGTGTTTCACCAGCTTCGCCACCGTGATGGCATTAGGCGGTGGCCCCAAAGCGACCACCATTGAATTGGCTATCTATCAAGCCATTCATTTTGATTTTGACTTACAAACCGGTGCCGCTCTGGCGCTGTGGCAAATGCTCTTGTGCGGCACCTTTGCTTTTATTGTGCAAACACTGACTCGGCCGATTGCCAACACCCCCAGCGAAGTGCAACCGCTTCCATCGGCACTCGATAGTCGCACGGCGAAGTGTTGGGACAGTCTCTGGATTGCGCTGACTTTATTGTTGGTTCTACCACCTCTCGGGGTTGTGATCGCGCGTGGCCTTAACCCTAGCGCGTTAATTGTGCTGAGCGACACGGCATTATGGCAAGCCACCATGCATTCACTGCTTATCGCTACCGGAGCAACCGTCTTGGCCTTCGTGTTGGCCACCTCTGTCATCTTAGCTAGTCGTCATTGGCGCTTGAACGGGCGTAAGAAACAAGCGAATGGCATTGAAACGTTAGGGGCGATGATTTTAGTGGTACCCAGTATTGTCCTCAGTACCGGGCTTTTTTTACTGTTTCGCCAGTTTAGCGATGTATTCAGCTTGGCGCTGTGGTTGGTGATGGCCGTGAACGCCCTGATGGCGTTGCCCTATTTAATAAAAGTACTGAGCGCGCCCGCCTATCAACTTGCCCAGTCCTATCACAATCTTTGCGCTACCTTGGGGCTAAAAGGTGTCAACCGTCTACGTCTTRTCGAATGGCAGTGTTTACGCGCCCCGATCGCGCGCGGCGTGGCGGTAAGTTTTGTGTTATCGATGGGCGATCTTAGTGCGATCGCACTTTTTGGTAGCCAAAGTTTTCAAACCCTGCCGCTCTATTTGTTTCGCTTGATGGGGAGCTACCAAATGGACGCAGGCGCTGCCGCTGCCATGCTATTACTGCTTACCAGTTTGGGTTGCTATGCCCTAATCACTCGTCTGATCCAATGGAGACACGCATGCTGACGCTTTCCAATGTCCACTATCGTTACCAGCAAGATTGGATGATCTTTGATGCCCAAATAGCCCCTGGAGAGATTGTGGCTGTGCTCGGGCCCAGCGGTGCAGGCAAAAGCACCTTATTATCACTGATTGCTGGGCTGATCGCGCCAGATAGTGGCGAGATCACTATTGATGGCAAGCCTGTCACCACGACGCCCGCCCACCAGCGRCCACTGTCTATCTTGTTTCAAGAGCACAACGTATTTACCCATTTGTCAGTATTCGACAACATGGCAATTGGCTTGTCTCCCTCGCTTAAACTCACGGCCACACAGCAAGAGGCCGTGCGCCATGCTGCACACGCAGTAGGGTTGACCGATTATTTATCTCGTCTACCCAGCCAACTATCGGGCGGCCAACGCCAACGCATCGCCTTGGGGAGAAGCATCGCACGCAACCAGCCTTTATTACTGCTCGATGAACCCTTTTCGGCACTTGATCCGGCGCTAAAACAAGACATGTTAGCCTTGGTCAAACGTACCGCTCAAGAACAAGGCACGACGGTGGTAATGGTCACTCACCATCCAGACGATGCACAAGCGATCGCCAATCAATTTATCTATCTCGATAATGGCCGAATCCAGCTTCACGATCCGGTTGATACGCTCAAGACACCGCCAGCCATCATGCGTGATTATATCGGTGTCACGGCGTAACCCTATCAGTGGCGGCATAGAGGCCGCCACCTTGATGGTTAAAGGTTCTCTTCGGCAAACTCAGCCAGCCGGCTTCGCACCACACCATTGAGGTACACGCACGCACTGCCTTCAAAGTTTTTAAACCGCTCAACAATGTAAGTCAGTCCGGATGTTACAGGTGTCAAATAGGAAGAGTCGATTTGCGCTAAGTTCCCCGAGCACACTAACTTAGTCCCCTCCCCACAACGGGTGATAATGGTTTTAAGCTGAGAGGCGGTCAGGTTTTGGCACTCATCCAAAATCACAAACGCGTTTTGAATCGAGCGCCCGCGCATAAAGTTAATCGATTTAAACTGCAGATTCGCTTTTTCCATAATGTAGCGCATCGAACCGTCGGTGCATTCATCATTCATGTGTAAGGCTTCGAGGGTATCGGTCACTGCGCCGAGCCATGGCAGCATTTTCTCTTCTTCTGTCCCGGGGAGAAAACCAATCGACTCGCCAATATCTGGCGTATTACGAGTAACGATAATCTTATCGTACATGCCCTTTTCTACCACTAACTCTAATGCCGCAGCCATGGCTAAAATCGTTTTCCCACAGCCTGCAGGCCCTGTCAGAATGGTTAAATCAATCGTGGGATCAAGCAACGCATCCATTGCCATGCCTTGATAGATATTTTTCGGTTTAACATCCCAAGCAGCACGGTTCATTAATCGCTCTCGACTGAGATCTTTGATGATCGCTTTATCACCATCAATGGCTTGCACTCGTGCGGCGAAGTCGTCACTTTCATCCAATAAGTACTGGTTCACAAAAGGCGTTTCTAATAGCTCAGCCGGTAATGTGTGGCGTGTTTCGGAGCCATAGGCCTGGCTGTCGCATTGCCCCACTTTATCCCAAAAACTGCCCGCACATTGATGGAAGCCTTTGGTGAGCAACCGAACATCATCAATCAGTTGGTCGGTACGGTAATCCTCGACATACATCACCCCCGCCCCTTTGGCACGCAGGCGCATATTGATATCTTTGGTCACCAGCACGACTTTGCGCGGTGAGCGTTTGGTTTGAAGGTATAACACCGCATTTAAAATGCGATTATCGCCCGCTTTATCGGCAAAGGCATGGACCGTTTCTTTAATCTCAAAATCAGCCAGAATGGAGACGGTACCCGTCGCATCGCCTTTACCAACCACAATACCCTCGCCAATTTCATCGGGTGTGGCTTCTTTAAAGATATCTTCCAAGGCACGAATCGCCACACGGGCATCCCGAGAGACATCACGCTTGCTATCTTTAATACGGTCAAGCTCTTCGAGGACGGTCATAGGAATCACGACATCGTGTTCTTGGAAGGAATAGATGGCGAAAGGTTCGTGGAGGAGAATGTTAGTGTCTAATACAAACAGCTTCCGGTCGGCGTCGCCCATAGGCACCTCCTGTGTCGGCAATTCACTGTCGATGACAGCGCTTAAAGTAAGCATAGACCTGGCCGTTGCGCATCGCCCAACTTGTTTGATTGTGCCAGTTCACGTTTTCATCTTTGCCGCGCGTTGATGACGTTTGTATGTCAAGACGATCTTTGCCGCGATTGATGGAGTTTCATCGTGACCCTCCTCACAAGTTCGAGTACTATTGGCGACCAATTTTTTCAGTGCCACACTAAATAACACACTATTTAATCGGGTTGCGTTTGCGCGGCACCGAGTCTTTCGACAATCGAGTTAATTCAGAGGTTTTCCCTTATGTCATTTGCGCTTGGACAACGTTGGATCAGTGATACGGAGCATGATCTTGGACTGGGCACTGTGGTGTCCGTTGATGGCCGTACCGTGACCCTAATGTTTCCTGCTAGTGATGAAACACGGCTGTACGCCAGCCATGATGCGCCCGTGACTCGGGTGATGTTCAACCCCGGCGATGAGGTAGAAAGTCACGAGGGCTGGACCATGACCGTCTCGCGCGTTGAAGAAAACGACGAGGTGTTGACCTATTACGGCTATCGCGAAGACACCGAGGAAGACGAAGTCTCGCTGCGCGAAATCTTACTCAGCCATCAGATCCGCTTTAACAAGCCGCAAGACAAACTCTTTGCCGGTCAACTTGACCGCATGGATCGTTTTGCGTTGCGTTATCGGGCGTTAACCAATCAGCATCAGCAGTTGCGTAGCCCTCTACGGGGGTTGACGGGGATGCGTGCTGGGTTAATTCCTCACCAACTTTACATTGCCCATGAGGTGGGTCGTCGTCACGCACCGCGGGTTTTGCTCGCGGATGAAGTCGGCTTAGGGAAAACCATTGAAGCGGGCATGATCATTCACCAGCAAGTGCTTGCAGGCCAAGCCGAGCGGGTACTGATCGTGGTTCCAGAAACCTTGCAGCATCAGTGGTTGGTCGAGATGATGCGCCGCTTTAATCTGCACTTCTCTATTTTTGACGAAGAGCGCTGTGTCGAGGCCTTTGCTGACTCACCCAACCCATTTGATACCCAGCAACTGGTGTTATGTTCACTGGAGTTTTTACGCAAAAACCGGCGTCGCGTCGAGCAAGTCTGTGACACCCATTGGGACTTATTGGTGGTGGACGAAGCACACCACTTAACCTGGACACCAACGGCACCGAGCCGTGAATATCAGATTATCGAAAGCATTGCTGAGCATACCCCTGGGGTGTTGTTACTCACCGCGACCCCTGAGCAGTTAGGTCAGCAAAGTCATTTTGCGCGTTTACGCCTGCTCGACCCTGATCGTTTTTATGATTATGACGCCTTTGTTGAAGAAGCCGAACAATATGCCCCTGTCGCCGAGGCGGTTGAAGCGCTACTTGCCGATGCCCCGTTAAGTGATAATGCCCAACGTAGCATTCGGGCGCTATTGCAAAGTGACGAGCTTGATGAACGCTTCAGCGCCATTGATAGCGATGATGATGCAACCAAGCACACCGCTCGCCAACAGCTGATTGATGATTTAATGGATCGCCACGGTACCGGGCGCGTTTTGTTCCGTAACACGCGGGCTGCCATCAGTGGCTTCCCTAGCCGGCATCTGCACATGCACCCTATGGCGTTACCGAGCCAGTATCAAACTGCCATGCGGGTGGCGGGCATGATGGGACGCACAAGCTCGAGCGAACAAAAAGCGGTACAAAATCTTTATCCTGAAGATATTTATCAGCAGTTTGAGGGCGATAGTGCCAGCTGGTGGGGCTTTGACCCACGTATCGATTGGTTGCTGGATTATTTAAAAACCCACCGTCGCGACAAAGTACTGATCATTTGCTCACGCGCGCAAACCGCACTGACGCTTGAGCAGGCCTTGCGCGAGCGTGAGGGGATCCGTGGCACCGTGTTCCATGAAGGCATGTCGATTGTTGAGCGTGATAAAGCGGCAGCGTACTTTGCCCAAGAGGAAGGCGGGGCTCAAGTCTTGATTTGCTCTGAAATTGGCTCAGAAGGCCGGAACTTCCAGTTTGCCCATCAGCTGGTGATGTTCGACTTACCGATGAACCCCGACTTGCTCGAGCAGCGCATTGGTCGCCTTGATCGTATTGGTCAGCGTCAAGATATTGCCATTCACGTTCCTTACCTTGAAGGCACAGCGCAAACCATTTTAGCGCGTTGGTATCACGAAGGGCTTGATGCCTTTGAGGATACCTGCCCAACCGGCCGTGCGGTGTTTGAGCAGTATGGCGAGACATTGTTAACCCTGTTAGCCAATAATCAACATGATGATGCGCTAAATACGCTCATTCACGATAGCGCCGCCATGAATCAACGCCTTAAAGCAGAAATGGAGCAAGGCCGCGATAAACTGCTCGAGATCCACTCACACGGCGGGGAGGCTGCCAAGCAGCTGGCGCAAACCATCGCCGATCAAGATGGCGATACGGGCCTTGTCACCTTCACGCTCGGTCTGTTTGATACCATCGGCGTTAATCAAGATGACAAAGGTGAAAACGCCATCGTGGTCAAGCCGTCGGAGCAGATGATGGTGCCCAGTTACCCTGGCCTACCAACGGATGGGTGCACACTGACCTTCGACCGCGATACGGCACTCAGTCGCGAAGATGTGCAGTTTGTCTCTTGGGAGCACCCGATCGTGCGTGGCGGTATCGACTTATTGCTGAGCGAAAACATCGGCACCACCGCGGTCTCTTTGCTCAAAAACAAAGCGCTGCCTGTGGGAACCCTGTTTGTTGAACTGATTTACACCATTGATGCACAAGCCCCTAAATCGTCGGGTATTCATCGCTTTTTACCGCAAACGCCGGTGCGGTTGCTTTTGGATGCGAACGGCAATGATCTCTCAGCCAACGTTGAGTTTGAATCGTTTCATCGCCAGCTCAGCCCGGTGAATCGTCATTTAGGCAGTAAAATGGTCAACTCGGTTCAAGCCCAAGTCCACCAGCTGATTGAGAAAAGCGAACCGCTGGCCCAAAAAGCCTTGTCTGAGATTCAAACGGCCGCCCACCAAGAGATGGACAGCGAGCTGAATCAGGCCTTAGCACGGCTCGATGCACTGAAAACGGTTAACCCCAATATTCGTGATGATGAGCTCGACGCACTACGCGATCAGATCAGTACCTTGTCGCATCATATTCAACACGCACAAGTCGATTTAGACGCCCTGCGTTTGATTGTGGTCAGCCACCAATAATCACCCTTTGAACGAAGGCGGGGCCAACCGGCCCCGAACCCTTATATGGCAATCATTGAGTATCATCCTCCCACCACACCTTGGCTCGATATCTTGTATCAAGATGCCGATCTGGTGGTAATTAATAAACCCAGTGGATTATTGGCTAACCCTGGCCGTGCTCCTGCGCATTACGACAGTGCGTGGTCACGGGTTAAAGCCGAATTCCCGGACGCAGAGCTGGTCCATCGTTTAGATATGTCGACCTCTGGCGTCATGGCGTTTGCCGCACACAAAGCTGCTGAGCGACACCTTAAAGCGCAATTTCGCGAGCGCGTGCCCACCAAGTTGTATTACGCCGAAGTGTGGGGGCACCCTATACACGACGAGGGAAATGTCGATCTGCCCTTGATTTGCGACTGGCCCAATCGCCCCAGACAGAAGGTCTGTTTTGAACACGGCAAGCCCTCGCAAACGCACTACCGCTGTTTGCATCAGCATGCACAGACAAGCTTAATGGCATTGTATCCTCTCACCGGCCGCTCTCATCAGCTCCGTGTGCATATGCAGGCCCTTGGGCATGGGATTGTCGGCGATGAGTTTTATGCGCTGCCAGAAGCTTTTGAGTATGCCTCTCGCCTTCATTTGCATGCCGCAGAATTAAGCATTTTGCATCCTGTCACTGAAACGCCGATGCACTTTCAAGCGCCCTGCGCATTTTATCCGCAGATGCCGGATAATCGACTAGCGAGTGAGTATCAGCTTGCGCCTGCTAACCTCACAGGCTGACCATTAAGGTTTGCAGAAAAGCTACTAATCTCACATTCTAGGGCCATGCATTGAGACACGGAGATCAACATGGCTCATCACACCCCCATCAAGGTGGTTTTTCTCGATAGAGACACCATTCCTGCTCACATTACGCTGCCAACGCTTCATCACCCCCATCATTGGCAATCCTACCCTGCCACCGCTCCCGGTGACGTGATCGATCGCCTGCAACATGCCGATGTGGCAATCACCAATAAAGTCGTGATCAATGAAGCAATACTGACTGCACTTCCCAAGCTAAAACTGATCGCGGTCGCGGCAACCGGGGTCAACAATGTCGATTTAGCGGCTTGTCAGGCACACGGCGTACAAGTCTGCAACGTACAAGGGTATGCCACCCAATCCGTGCCCGAGCATGTCATGGCTCTGATTTATGCCTTGAAACGTCAGCTGATGGGTTATCATGCCGATGTGCGTCAAGGTGAATGGCAAAAACGGGGCCAGTTTTGCTTTTTTACTCACCCGATAGGCAGTGTCGCTGGCAGTTCCTTAGGGATTATTGGCAAAGGCGCACTAGGAGAAGCGGTCGGGCAATTGGCCCAGGCCGTTGGCATGAAAGTCATGTTTGCCGAGCATCAAGGGGCGAGCCATTGCCGGCCAGGCTATCAGCCCTTTGAACAGGTGATTCAACAGGCTGATGTGCTGTCGCTGCATTGCCCGTTAACCGACAAAACCCGACATCTGATTAATCAAGATGTGTTGGCCAAGATGCCACAGCATGCCATTTTGATTAATACTGGCCGCGGCGATCTCGTGGATGAACATGCCCTGTTATATGCGTTAAAACGCGACCAAATTGGTGGTGCTGGCTTGGATGTACTCAGTCAAGAGCCCGCCCCCGACGCACATCCGTTAGTTGCAGCATCATTACCCAACCTTATTGTCACCCCGCATATTGCTTGGGGCGCTGACGAAGCCGTTCACACTCTGGCACAACAGCTGATCGCCAACATTGATGGGTTCTTTCGTGGTGCACCACAACACACCCTGATTGATGCGCTTGATTGATGATCGCGACGATTAATCAACCTAACGAGCCCGCTATATATCGCGGGCTTTTTTCACTACGTCGTACGCTTTTTGGATTTCTTGCGCTTTTTCTTTCGCCATCTCCATCATTTCTGGCGGCAAACCTTTTGCCATCAATTTATCGGGGTGATGCTCATTCATCAGTTTCCGATACGCTTTTTTCACCTCCTGAGAGGAAGCAGAAGCGTCAACACCTAATACATCATAAGCATCGTCGATTTCATTCTGCTGCGGCGGCGCACCGGGGCCATCGGATTGATGCTGCCAGCCGCCTTGATAGCCTTGGCTAAAGCGAAACGCAGCTTCTTGCATTCGCAGACGCTGTTCCAGTTGCTGTGGCGAAAAGCCCAGCTTTTCGGCAATTACATACAAAAGTTCACGCTCTTTAGGATGGATCTCACCATCGGCAAACGCAGCTTGTATCTGCATTTCCAAAAAGACACGCGATAAGTCACGTTGCCCCTGGCTTAAGGCCTTGGCCACCCAAACCGCCGAAACGCGCGCGCTGTTTCGCTTTATCAAACTGATGACCTAAGAAAAGGCCAAGAAGAAAACCGATTGGGCCTCCCAACAATGTGCCGAGAATTGCCCCAATTACCTTGCCATTTAGTCGCATGCCATGGTCTCATTGCTAGTTTCACACCCTGCACATTTAAAGGTGATGCCGGGCGCAAATTGATTTATGATAATCGCATTTTGCAGCCAAAGCATACTGATGCGTTGCCTTCGTGTACACCACGCAATCAGATAAAACAGGAATGTCTTCTTCAATGTCACCGACTGCACGTAGCTTTTTAGCCACCATGATCAGCTTGGCGCTCTACGGCCCAGCCCTTGTGTTTGCCAACACAGACCCAGCGACTCAGCCTTGCTCTGACAAGGAGGCCCAGTGCGTTCCGGCCAGCGAGCAGACACAGGATGTGAATAACGCGCCCATTCGTGTGGTCGCAGATCGTGCTGAGGCGCAGACCAACGACAAAGCCATCTATAGTGGCAATGTCGAAGTCACGCAAGGCCACCGAAAGATGACGGCCGATACCGCAACCTTACGCGATCCAGAGCGGATCGTTACGGCACAAGGAGATGTGGTATTCAATGATGGCCAGATGATGGTGACATCAGATTATCTACAAGCCAACCTCGAAAGCGAAGACACCACGCTGAATAACGCCCAGTATAAGATGCTATGTACCCCAGGACGGGGCGAGGCGAAACGGGTGTTTAAAAACGGTACCACCTTCTACGAGCTTGAGGATGGCACCTATACCACGTGTCCAGATGAAGATAAAAGCTGGCGGTTTTCTGCCTCAAAAATTGAGAAAGAAGACAGCAGCTTATTTGCTGATCTTTATCACCCTAGATTTGAGGTAATGGACGTCCCGATCTTTTATCTGCCTTATTTGCGTGTACCGGTAGAAGAAGGTCGGCTGACAGGCTTTTTATATCCGTCGCTTACTTGGAGTGATCGTGATGGCATCGAGATGGAAACGCCGTTTTATTGGAATATCCATCCGCAACTGGATGCCACACTGACACCCAAATATATGTCTGAGCGAGGCGTTCAATTAAAGACCAACATTCGCTACCTTACACCAATAGGAAGCGGGTCGCTTTACTCTGAATACCTGCCTGACGATCAACTCAACCCCGAGCTCGATTCACGTTGGGGGTTCAACTGGCAACATAGCGGTGTACAAGGTCACTGGCGCTACGAAGCGGATTACAGCAAAGTCAGTGATATCGCTTACTTTCAGAGCCTGGACTCTAATGTGGGCAAACGAGAAGACAACACGCTACTCCAAACGGGCGAAATCAGTTATCGCGGTTTAGATTGGAACAGTACAGTTCGTGTTCGCGACTTCCAAGCGCTAACAGAAGGCACCAGTGTCTATCGCTTGATGCCACAAGTGGATCTTAACTACTACGCGCCACAAGTCACGGATTGGCTCGATATTAGTGTGCCTGCGCAATTTAGTGTATTTGCTAACGATGATCCCAATAAACCCGAAGCCACCCGGACACATTTAGCCCCGACCCTAACGCTGCCATATACCCGCCCTTGGTTTAATGCCACGGCGGAAGCCAGCATGCTGTATACGCACTATGATCAGCGCTTTGATAGCGCCATCCAGGATGCAGAATCTAATGCGGAGCTGAGTCATTCAGTCGAGCGAAAAATCCCCACTCTGCGCCTGCACTCTGGCGTTGTCCTAGAGNGATGTGGATCAAGACGGTATCTATAATCCGGTCAACTTTAGTGGCGGCGGTTATGATACCGCACGCTTGCAAACCGACTACTACGGTCTATTTCGCGGTAATCAATTCAGTAGCATTGATTACATTAATCCGGCAAACCAACTCACCTACGGCGCGACGACCCGCTTTTATGATGGCGGATATAAAGAGCGTCTGAATTTGTCCTTTGGGCAAATTTACTACTTTGACCAACCGTCTAACCAAGATGCAGAAACCTTTGATTATTCGTCTTGGGCGTTAGAAGGGGAAGCCAACATTGATGACAACTTGTTTGTCCGCGCATCGATGCAATATGACAGCAACTTACGCGAAATGCAGTTTGGTAACGCGATTGCTGAATATCGCCGCGGCCAGTTTTATGCACAAACCAGTTATCGCTACGTCGCACAAGAATATATTGTCTCGACGCTGCCAAACCGAGACATCAGCCGGCTCACCGATGATGGCCTCTCACAAGCTGGCGTCGTCACAGGGTTTCCTCTCGGCGGCGGGCTAAGTTTTACAGGCCAATACTGGCGCGACCTTACCCAAGATGTCATGTTGGAAAACCAAGTTAGCCTCACCTATCGCTCAGACTGTTGGGTCGTCGGGTTAAGTTACAACGAGTACTTAATGTCGCGCGCTGATATTAACGCCGATCCGGTTTACGACAACAATGTTACCTTGTCATTCAGCTTACTCGGATTGGGAGCTGA
The DNA here is from genome assembly GCF_001996115.1 of Salinivibrio sp. MA427. Classification (NCBI taxonomy): domain Bacteria; kingdom Pseudomonadati; phylum Pseudomonadota; class Gammaproteobacteria; order Vibrionales; family Vibrionaceae; genus Salinivibrio; species Salinivibrio sp. MA427. The sequence continues at coordinate 13,100 of NZ_MUFH01000041.1, read as the reverse complement.
CAGTGGCTTTAACTTTAACACTGACTCAGGCAACGCTCTGGGTTATCGTGATCCCTTTGCATTAAAGAACTAACACGCCTTATTGTGGTCTGGACTGTTGAACCTATGAAAAAAAGTGGACAAAGCATGAACAAATGGAGTCACGCCCTCATCACTGGCGTTTTAGTGTTGCTGACCCCCTTAACCCAAGCAGCACCTCAAGAGCTAGATCGCGTCATCGCCGTTGTGAATGATGGTGTGGTGCTGAACAGTGAAATGACGGCCATGCGCCAAACGGTCACCCGTAATGCGGCCAACGGAGATCGTGAATTACCGCCTCAAGACGTTCTTGAAGAGCAGATGCGCGAGCGACTCATTGTTGAAGAACTACAGCTACAGGAAGCAAAGCGGCTAGGCATCCAAATTGACGACAGCCAGTTACAACAAGCGATCAAAAATATTGCTAAAGAGCAATCGGTCAGTGTGAATGCTCTGCGCGACAAAATGGCAGAGCAAGGGATCGCATGGGATCAATATCGCGAGCAAGTTCGCCGAGAGCTCACGATTTCAGAAGCGCGCAATGCACAGGTACGCCGCCGTATTAGCATTTTGCCGCAAGAAGTTGAGACATTAGCCAGTCAGCTTAACGAACAGCAGATGCAAAAAGTGCGTTATAAGCTCTCTCACATCCAACTCAAATTGGATGATGATGCGGACAAAGCTGAACGTGACGCGGTGAAAAAGCAAGCGTATCGCTTAGTCGATACATTACGTCATGGCGGCAACGTGGCGGAGCTGGCGATGGAATATTCTAAGGGACCCAAAGCACTTGATGGCGGTGATTGGGGCTGGTTGCGCCTAGAAGAAATGCCAACGATTTTCGCCGACCAAATTACCAACCAAGGAAAAGACGCTATTATCGGGCCATTTCGCAGTGGTGTGGGTTTTCATATTTTAAAAATCGATGATGTGCAAGGTTTGGAAACGGTCGCCGTTACCGAAGTTAAAGCCCGCCATATTTTGATCAAACCCTCGATCGTACTCAGTGATAAAGGAGCGAAAAAAGAGCTCAATCAGCTGATTGCACAAATCGAGCGTGGCGAACAAACCTTTGCCGACCTCGCCAAACAATATAGTGATGACCCGGGCTCTGCCGTTAACGGGGGGGACTTAGGCTGGTCAACCACAGAAGCTTATGTGCCCGCGTTTAAAGCCAAAGTCGATAGTTTGCCAAAAGGTCAAATTAGTGAGCCTTTTAAGACCGTGCATGGCTGGCATGTGGTTGAAGTGACCGATCGTCGCGATGTCGATAAAACCGATGCGGCGGTTAAAAACCGTGCTTACCGTATGCTGTTTAACCGCAAATTTAATGAAGAAGCGCAAGCCTGGCTGCAAGAGCTGCGCGCGGGTGCCTATGTTGAGGTGATCAATGATGACAGCTGAGCGTATCGCAATCACCCCTGGCGAGCCGGCGGGCATTGGTCCGGATTTGGTCTTAGCAATGGCCCTGCTCTCTTGGCCACATCAGCTGGTAGCTATCGCCAATAAACAGATGCTGGCAGCGCGAGCCGAAGCGCTCAATCTCGCCGTGAGTTTTCGGGACTATGACCCATCAGCACGGCCTCGCCCTCATCAAGCAGGGGAGCTGGTCGTTGCAGATATCCCGATGGGCGCAGATGTTGTGCCAGGCCAGTTAGATGAGGCCAATGGTCGCTATGTGCTCGACACGCTGACTCGTGCGGCAGAAGGCAATATGACCGGCGAATTTGCAGCGGTTGTCACCGGGCCTGTCCATAAAGGGATCATTAATCGCGCCGGCGTTTCCTTCAGCGGTCATACTGAGTTTTTTGCCCAACACGCCAACGTCAACCAAGTGGTGATGATGCTGGCCACCGAAGGCTTACGTGTCGCGCTGGTGACGACGCACATCCCACTCGCCTATGTGGCTAAAGCTATTACCCGTGAGCGCTTGCATGACGTCATTGCGATTTTGCATCAAGACTTACAACAAAAATTCGCCATTAAGCAACCGCGCATTTATATCTGCGGTCTCAATCCGCACGCGGGAGAGGACGGCTGCTTGGGTCGAGAAGAAATCGACATCATTGAGCCAGCGCTTGATGAGTTACGCCAACAAGGCATGGATATTATTGGCCCACTGCCCGCCGACACCCTTTTTCAGGATAAATATTTGCAAGACGCCGACGCTGTCTTAGCGATGTATCACGACCAGGGCTTACCTGTGTTAAAATTCAAAGGATTTGGGCGCTCGGTGAATATCACCTTGGGCCTCCCATTTGTTAGAACATCAGTAGATCATGGTACCGCATTGGATTTAGCGGGTACCGGTACGGCGGATACAGGAAGCCTGCGGACGGCCATCTCCCACGCCATTGAATTAGTAGATAGCAAAGCATGAGCGATAAAGTCCATCAAGGCCACCGTGCCAGAAAACGTTTCGGACAAAACTTCCTAAACGACCCGTATGTCATCGACGGTATTGTCGCGGCAATCAATCCTTTATCTGGTGAAAACCTGGTAGAGATTGGCCCGGGTTTAGGCGCATTGACCGAACCGGTGACCGAACAAGTCGATCACCTCAACGTGGTCGAACTCGACCGCGATCTTGCCGCGCGCCTGCGAAGCCATCCATTTATGGGACCAAAGCTGACGGTTCATGAAGCCGATGCCATGGCGTTTGATTTCGCTGAGCTGGCAAACCAGGGACCTCTGCGCATTTTCGGTAACTTACCGTACAATGTCTCCACTCCATTGATGTTTCATCTCTTTTCCTTTGCTGACCACGTACAGGATATGCATTTCATGCTACAAAAAGAGGTGGTAAAACGTTTGGCCGCAGGCCCAGGCACTAAAGCCTATGGCCGCCTCACGGTCATGGCACAATACTACTGCAAAGTGGTGCCCGTGCTGGAAGTACCGCCAAGCGCCTTTAAGCCAGCGCCCAAGGTCGATTCTGCGGTCGTTCGCCTCGTCCCACATAAAACCTTACCGCATCCAGTCACTAATTTGTCGTGGTTGGAACGTGTTTGTCGTGAAGGCTTTAATCAACGCCGCAAAACTATCCGGAACGGTTTCAAATCGCTGGTCGATGTTGACACCTTAACCGAGCTCGGAATCGATCCCAGTTTACGTCCAGAGAACATGACACTGGCGCAATTCTCTAGCCTCGCAAATTGGTTAGATGCCAATCACTCATCATAAACAGGAGTCTTGACTTGCAAGCCACTGAACCCGCGCAATTCGAGGTCCACGTCGCCACTCAATACGTGGAAGACCAATCGGAACCAGACCATGAACGCTTTGTCTTTTCCTACACGGTTACGATTAAAAATGTAGGAGATGCCCCCGCACAGTTGATGCGAAGAAAGTGGCTGATCACTGACGCTAATGGCAAGGAGTTGGAAATCGAAGGTGAGGGTGTTGTCGGCGAGCAACCTAAGATTGCCGCAGGCGAAAAATATACCTATACCAGTGGTACCATCATTGAAACGCCTGTTGGGGTGATGCAAGGGTTTTATACCATGCAAGATCAAGATGCGCAGTCTTTTAAGGTCAATATTGCACCTTTCCGTCTCGCGCTCCCCAACATTCTTCACTAACTCCTCCAAGGAGGCATATGGCTACCTATCTTGTCGGGGACATCCACGGCTGCGATAAAGCGCTACATGCTTTATTGGCTGAAGCTGACTTTTCGCCGGCCCGAGATACGCTTTACTCGGTCGGCGATCTCGTCGCACGCGGTCCCGATTCCCTCGCAGTTTTACGGTATTTTTATCAGCTTGGTGAATCCGCAAAGTTGGTATTGGGCAATCATGATCTCCATTTGCTGGCGGTCGCCAATGGGATTAAACCCATCAAAGCAAAAGATAAAACGCAACCTATCTTTGATGCACCAGACGCAGACAGACTATTAAACTGGCTGGCTCAACAGCCGCTAATACGCGATGTACCCGCACCAGACGGCGGGTTTCTGCTGACCCATGCCGGCATCAGTCCGCAGTGGGATAAATCGACTGCGGTCGCCTGCGCCCGTGAGGTGGAAGCGATTCTGCGGAGTGAAGACCAAGTTTGGTTATTGGAGAATATGTACCATGACAGCCCTGATCAATGGGATGCTGCGCTGACCGGGATAGCACGTTATCGCTATATTATTAATAGCTTCACGCGGATGCGTTTTTGTTCCCCTGACGGGCGTTTGGATATGCAGTGCAAACTCCCCCCTGATCAAGCCTTAGGCAGTGGCTTAGTACCATGGTTCGAGGTACCTAATCGCCAACCGCTTGAGCAAGCCGTAGTCTTTGGTCACTGGGCGGCATTGAATGGCACTATTCAGCCCAAACTTTATGGGCTAGATACCGGCTGTGTCTGGGGAGGAAAGTTGACGCTCCTGCGTTGGGAAGACAAAGCCTGCTTTACCGTTCCCGCCGAATAGACAAAAGGTTAAGCGCGGTCCCAAACCGTAAAGGTAAGAGGGTGCGCATTTTTCTCATCCACAGGATGCGTGCCGACCTCGGTTTTTGACCATCCGGTTCCCCATTCTGGAAAACGGGTATCACCGTCAACGTCTAAATCGATAAAGGTGAGATACAAACGATCAGCCTGAGGTAAAAACGCCTGATAAATAGTACCGCCGCCGATCACCATCACTTCTTCATAGCCAGCCACCACTTCAAGCGCTTGCTCGGGAGAGCGCACCACAGTCACGTCCTCGGGCGCAAAGTCCGCATCACCACTGATCACCACATTGACACGCTTAGGCAACGGGCGTCCAATCGAGTCAAAGGTTTTACGTCCCATCACCACAGGGTGGCCCAGTGTTGTACGCTTAAACCACGCTAAATCAGCGGGCAAGTGCCAAGGCATTTGATTGTCTTTTCCGATCACGCGGTCGTTTGCCATTGCGGCCACTAAACTAATTCGCATTGCGCTCGCCTTCCTCGATTAGATCACTGGTCGGCGACGATAAAACAATAGCCCAGGCATCGCAAGACCAATTGCCAACGCGGAGAGAATAAAGCCAGCGCTGAGTAAGTTTTCAATCAAACTGGCCCATAGCGCCGGGCTGTAACCTTGGTTATTAATCGTCACTAGCGCGATCATGGCCTTAAACGCGTACACCCCTGGAATCATGGGAATAATTGCAGCGACGGTAAAAACCTTCGGGTGAGCCAGGAAGCGCTGAGACCAATACACGCCCAGAAAACCAATCGTGGTCGCACCGGCCAGTGTCGCCCACTCAATCGCCACCCCCGACTCCATCAGAACAAAGCGTAAACCATGCCCAACCGCACCGCCATAAGCACAATACTTAAGCGCTTTCACCGGAACATTAAAGACTAACGCAAATCCCACGGCAGGGATCATCGCAAAGAACATATCTTGCAATAACGCCACAAGTAAGCTCATAACCAGCCCCATGCATCTACCAAGTTCATCGCCCCCACAATACCCATTGCCGTGGCAAGGGTCAGTAATGACGCCATGGTCCAACGTGCGATCCCCATATCCACAAATCCTTTCATCATATCCGAGACGGCATTAATAAAGGGATACCCAGGGACCAGCATCAAGACAGATGATGCCATGATCAAAAAAGGCTCATTGCCCCATCCCATGATGGTTCCCGTGCTGGATAGGAGAGTGGTCACCATAGCGGTCACTGCAAAGGTCAAAAAAGGGTTAAAGTGACGGTGGGCGATAAGTTGCCGAACCCGCATGCCGGTGGCAGAGGCGACAAAGGTCAGCGCAAACACCACGGCATCGCCGCCAGCTAACCGGCTAAAGGCGGCACATGACAAGCCTATCATCCCAACAACGAGCCAAGGAGGGTAACGGAATGGTTTGATACGGCTTAAGCGTTTACGTACCGCTAACGCGTCGAGAAAGCCCTTCTCTGCTAAGATCACGGTCCGCTGTATATCTGTTACAACTTTCATGTTAATACCACGATCTGGGCTACGTCTTGCCGTGGTAATACAATGACCATGACTCAAGGTGGTCACCACCAACGAGCTGGCGGATAACGACAGCTCAACACTGTCTAACCCTAACGCACGACCGAGCCGGATACTTACATCACTGACAAGTTTGCTCTCCGCACCATGCTGTAATAGCCGTTGCCCAACTTCAATCACTAAACGTGATATCGCGCGTTGCTCTGGCTCAGTAAGTCGTTTTGTCACCCAAAATCCCTCTTCTCTCTCTGCGACGCCTTCAGTATTGGCGATTGGCTCATGCCAGTCTTTGATGCAAATAAAAGTCTCTTCAATTGTTCGCTAAATCACGGACAAAAAAAAGCCGCTGCAATCGGCAGCGGCGTGAGTCTGATTATGGCTTGTAGATGATCTCGACGTCGTAGTCGTCTTCGTTCCAATCATCCCAGTCATCATCATTATCGTCATCTTGCTTGAGCTGTTGTTCGTGATGATCATCCCATTTAAAGGCGACGGTTTCATCTTCAGGCTCAACCTCTGGCTTCGGCGCAGGCAGTGCCTCAATCGACGCCATCAGATCATAAATAAGCGGTTGCACATTCGCTTTATTGATCGCCGAAATCGCATAATGCTTATCGTCCCAAGCGAGCGCATCAAGCACACGCTCAATCTGAGCTTGGGCCTCGTCTTCCGGCATCAGATCGACTTTATTGAACACCAACCAACGCGGTTTATCGGCAAGTTTCTCACTGTATTGGTTTAGCTCATCAATAATGGTAAACGCATTATCAACCGGATCGGTACCATCAACGGGTAGCAAATCAATCATGTGTAACAACACACGACAGCGCTCAAGGTGTTTTAAGAAGCGAATCCCTAGCCCTGCGCCGTCTGCCGCGCCTTCAATCAAGCCGGGAATATCAGCCACGACAAAGCTTTTGTCTGCGGCGACACGAACCACCCCAAGGCTTGGCACCAAGGTGGTAAATGGGTAGTCAGCCACTTTCGGTTTGGCAGCCGATACCGCACGAATAAAGGTCGATTTACCCGCATTCGGCAAGCCAAGCATACCAACATCGGCAAGCAGTAATAGCTCCAAACGCAGTGCACGTACTTCACCTTTCGTGCCCATGGTTTTTTGTCGAGGTGCACGATTGACCGAGGACTTAAAGCGTGTATTTCCGAGGCCATGGAAGCCCCCTTTCGCCACCATAACCTGCATACCATGCTCGGTAAGGTCTGCGATCACTTCGCCCGTGTYTTCATCGATTGCGCGCGTCCCCACCGGCACGTTCAAGACGCGATCCTCACCGCGTTTCCCGGTGCAGTTGCCGCCTCGACCATTCTCACCACGTGCCGCGGCATGAAAACGTTCAAATTGATAGTCAATCAGGGTATTCAGGTTTTCGTCGGCAAGCAGGTAAACGTCACCACCATCACCGCCGTCGCCGCCATCTGGGCCCCCTTTAGGCACATACTTTTCACGCCGGAAGCTGACGGTACCATTGCCCCCGTCACCGGCATCGACGCGAATAATCGCTTCATCTACAAACTTCATGCTAACTTCTCCGCACCAGTTATGAATGCCTATGGCGTCTCACAACCAGCCTTATCCCAGATTAGTGAATGGTGATCATATCGATCTTAGGATCATTTTTCAGCGTTGGCCGATTATCTGCGTACCGTGATGAGGCGGTGGCTTGATCGGTGATCCCCAGACACAATAAAAAGCCCCGCCATAAGGCAGGGCTTCAAAAACTCGCGTTGCGTTGAAGCTTATTCAGCTTCGATAGTAACGAATTTACGGTTATGACGACCTTTGGTCTCGAACTTCACTTTGCCGTCTGACAGAGCGAATAGAGTGTGGTCTTTACCGCAACCTACGTTGCTACCTGCGTGGAACTTAGTGCCACGTTGACGCACGATGATGTTACCTGCTAGTACAGACTCACCACCGAAGCGCTTAACACCTAGGCGTTTACTTTCTGAATCGCGGCCGTTTTTAGTGGAACCGCCAGCTTTTTTGTGTGCCATCTCTTATCTCTCCTACTCTTAAGCGCTGATGCCAGTGATTTTGACTTCAGTGAACCACTGACGGTGGCCCATGTGCTTGCGAGAATGTTTACGACGACGGAACTTAACGATATTCACTTTATCGCCGCGACCGTGAGTAACAACTTCTGCTGTTACGGTTGCACCGCTAACAAAAGGCGCGCCAACTTTAACGTCTTCGCCGTTTGCCACTAGCAATACTTTGTCAAGTTCTACACTTGCGCCAGTTTCAACGTCTAGCTTTTCCAAGCGAATAGTCTGGCCTTCGCTTACTCGGTGTTGCTTACCACCACTTTGGAAAACTGCGTACATGTTTTACTCCGCATTTCCGCACGGCCTGCTGCATTTATGAACAACAAGGGGTGCGCATATAATTCATCAATAGGGCGCGAATTCTACGGTAGAAATTAATTAGAGGCAAGAGGGTAACGCAAGAAAATTGGTGAAAAGCTGCTCAGCATTCATTCCCACACATTTTACCGGTGTGATCGCTATCTCGTCATACGTTATCTGGTGTACCATGTCCGTCTTAATACCCGCTCTAGTGCCGATACTGACGAAAGATCCATCACCGTCTGTACGTATTAGCGATCGTGACTCACACCTTACATGGGGTAAGTTGTGTATCGTTAGCTCGGCAGGCAAGTAACTAGGACAACGCCCGGATATATACATGGATTTCAAATCAATCCAAGCCTTGATCAGTGATGACATGGCGCAGGTCGACCAAAAAATACTCGCTCAGCTCAATTCTGATGTCGCGCTGATTAATCAGCTTGGTTTTTACATCGTTAACAGCGGTGGCAAGCGTTTACGTCCCATGTTGGCCATTTTGGCCGCGCGTGCATTGGGTTACCAAGGTGATAAACACACCACTGCAGCCGCTTTCATTGAGTTTATCCACACTGCCACTTTGCTTCACGATGATGTGGTCGATGAATCCGACTTACGCCGTGGTAATGCCACCGCCAATGCTTTATTTGGCAATGCGGCAAGCGTCTTGGTGGGGGATTATATTTATACGCGTTCATTTCAGATGATGACCAGCTTACGCTCACTGAGAATTCTTGATTTGATGAGTGAAGCGACCAATGTTATTGCCGAAGGTGAGGTGTTACAGTTAATGAACTGTAACGATCCCGACACCAGTGAAAGCAGTTACATGCAGGTGATCTATTCAAAAACAGCGCGTTTGTTTGAATCTGCGACACAGATAGGGGCGATTCTCAACCAAGCGGATACTGATACGGAAAAAGCCCTGCAAGATTATGGCCGTTACCTGGGGACTGCGTTCCAGCTCATTGATGATGTCATTGACTACACCAGTAAAGATGATGAGATGGGCAAGCAAACCGGTGATGATCTGGCTGAGGGCAAACCGACGCTGCCTTTGCTTCATGCAATGCAGCACGGCAGTGACGCTGAATCGGCGATGATTCGCGACGCGATCGAAAAAGGGAACGGACGCGACAAACTCGACGCTATTTTAGCGTGTATGGACGCCTGTGGCTCGCTCGCTTATACCCGTGAACGCGCAGAGCAAGAAGCAGAAAAAGCGGTCCGTGCCCTCGATAGCCTTTCTGATTCGCCCTACAAACAAGCCTTAGTCGCGCTCGCCAAGTTGGCCGTTGATCGCAATACTTAGTCAACGTAGGACTTAGTCAGCGCAGACTTCACCGCAGTGATACCTCGCTATCACGCTTGTGCCTACATGTAAAAAGCGGCGCCCTAATTGGACGCCGCTTTTTTCGTTCTTGCCGTTTATTTTGCGGCGAACTCTTCACCCATTTGGATATCGTTATGCAGGGTGTCTAACATCTTTTCCATCGCTTGCTGTTCAAAGGTGCTCAGCTCACCGATGTCTAAGATTGCCTCGACACCATTTTTACCTAAATGTACAGGCTGCGCGAAAAAGCGTGCGTGTTCACCGCTGCCTTCAACGTACGCACATTCAACCACATTAGCTTCACCTTGCAACGCTCGCACTAAAGACAGGCCAAAACGGCATGCCGCCTGTCCCATGGATAGGGTTGCTGAGCCTCCCCCTGCTTTCGCTTCAACCACTTCCGTCCCTGCGTTTTGAATACGTGGCGTCAGTGACTCCACTTCTTCTTGACTGAAGGTAACGCCTTTAACTTGCGATAATAGTGGCAAGATCGTCACACCTGAGTGGCCACCGATCACGGGAATGGAGACGTCACGAGGATCCATTCCTTTAAGCTCGCCGATGAAAGCTTCAGAACGAATCACATCCAGCGTCGTCACACCAAACAGTTTGTTTTTGTCATAGACGCCTTTCGCTTTTAAGACATCCGCAGCAATCGCTACCGTGGTATTGACTGGATTAGTAATAATACCAACGCAGGCTTTTGGACACACATCGGCGATTTTTTCCGCCAATGACTTAACAATACCTGCATTGACATTGAACAAGTCAGAGCGATCCATGCCCGGCTTACGTGCTACCCCTGCAGAGATCAGCACAACATCGGCCCCTTCTAGCGCCGGGGTTGGATCTTCACCGCTAAACCCTTTAATGCTGACGGGGGTCGGAATATGGCTCAAATCGACGGCCACACCGGGCGTCACCGGTGCGATATCATATAACGCCAAGTCGGAACCGGCTGGCAGGTTATTTTTAAGTAGTAGGGCTAAGGCTTGACCAATGCCTCCCGCAGCGCCAATCACAGCAACTTTCATGTCGTTCTCCTTTCGATATTTCTTATTGTCCGGATCCGGTCCGGCTTCTGTTCGGGCACAAATCGCCCATCAATGGTGCGAACTGTTGCTTCATCATATGCCCGGGTATACCCCCACTCAAGCTTCGGGCGGTGATGATCAGCCTAAGCTCTCATTTTTTCGCTCACCCTCGAAACCGGTGTGCGTTCAAGGCTTAGCCGAGACGTAACAACAGTGATATTGTCGCCATTTTAGGCGCGCAATGATTGCTCCTGATTGCATGTATATGCAAAATAGCTACTCGTTTGTCATTACGAGTCTGCCGTCATGCGTAACTCAGAAAAACAAGACCAATTAGTTCGAGCGTTTAAAGCGATCCTCAAAGAAGAAAAATTCAGTTCTCAAGGCGAAATAGTCGAAGCCCTACGTGCTCAAGGATTTGAGGGCATCAATCAATCGAAAGTCTCGCGCATGTTGACCAAATTCGGCGCTGTACGTACCCGTAACGCCAAAATGGAGATGGTCTATTGCTTGCCGATTGAGCTCGGTGTTCCGACCACTGGCAGCGCGTTGCGAGAGCTGGTGATGGAAATCGACTACAACGAGGCCGTGGTCGTGATTCATACCGGTCCAGGTGCCGCCCAATTAATTGCGCGTCTACTCGACTCACTCGGTAAGGCCGAAGGCATTTTAGGCGCTGTCGCCGGGGACGATACGATCTTTATCACCCCCACCCGAGGTACCAGCACAGAAGCGCTATTTGAAGCGATTTGTGACTTGTTCGAATACCATTATTGATTTTTTTATCAGGCAGCGTGACACCGCTGCCTGTCTGCCTTGTCTCATATTTGAAGCGCCCTCCCTAAGACAAAAGCGATAACATCTTTTTAATTTTTCTGTACCGCTCTGTTACTATCGGTTTTTAGTACTATCTGTTTTTAGCTGCTAACACACTGTCCACGCTTTCGTTGAGGGTCAATGAAAACGCGGGGAGCAGTGAGCTGCAGACTGGCCAATCACCACACCAGTGAAATAGGCCAAGTAGGCTTTTCTCGGGACACTGCCGCCGCATCAGCGGTGCATATGATAATAAGGACAAACTGCATGACGAAGACACATCAACCGTCTCCTGATGTGCAAGACATGGTGGCGCAAGCAGATACGGGTGCGCGCTCACCACATGGACTATCAGGACGTATTCTTTGGCTGGTACCACTTATCTGGTCCCTTTTTCAGCTTTGGTATGCGTCGCCACTTCCCTTTGCGCTCGATTTTGGCGTCCTCAATAATACACAAGCACGCTCACTCCACTTAGCGTTCGCGATGTTTTTGGCCTTCACTGCCTACCCCGCGCGTAAAACATCACCTCGCGACCATGTACCTCTTCTAGATTGGATTTTTGCCCTTATCGGCAGCCTAGCCGCCGGGTATTTATTCTTATTTTACAATCAACTGGCCGATCGTGCCGGTGCCTATACTGCCTTCGATATTAGTGTTGCCGCGATCGGCATGGTATTGATGCTCGAGGCAACACGACGCGCATTAGGGCCACCATTAATGGTGGTGGCCGCCGTTTTCTTGCTTTACACCTTTGCTGGCCCCCAAATGCCCGATGTCATTGCCCACAAAGGCGCCAGCCTTAATAAGGCGATGTCGCATCTGTGGCTAACCACTGAAGGGGTGTTCGGGGTCGCATTGGGCGTCTCTACCTCATTCGTTTTCCTGTTTGTACTCTTTGGTGCCTTACTCGATCGCGCGGGCGCTGGGGGCTATTTCATCAAAGTGGCGTTCTCTTTACTGGGCCACATGCGCGGCGGTCCCGCGAAAGCCGCAGTGGTCGCCTCGGGCCTGTCCGGGTTAGTCTCAGGCTCCTCGATTGCTAACGTGGTGACCACCGGCACCTTTACCATTCCACTGATGAAGCGGGTCGGTTTCCCAAGCCACAAAGCGGGGGCAGTAGAAGTGGCCGCGTCCACCAACGGTCAGCTCACACCGCCGATAATGGGGGCCGCCGCCTTCTTGATGGTGGAGTACGTAGGGATTTCTTATGTCGAAGTGATCAAAGCTGCCCTGCTCCCGGCGTTGATTTCTTACATTGCGCTGATTTACATCGTCCATTTGGAAGCTTGTAAAGCGGGTATGGAAGGCTTGCCGCGCCGCCACTCTAGTACGGTATTGCAAAAGCTCTTTTCCTTTATGACGGTATTTGTTGGGCTATTAGTGCTCAGCGCAGCGGTCTATTACGGCATTGGCTGGACCAAAGACGTATTTGGTAGCATGGCCACCGTGGTGATCGGCATACTGACCCTAATTGCGTATGTTCTTCTGGTGCGCTATTCCGCCCGCTACAAGTCTGAAGCCGCCGAAGATCCAGCGGCCACGGATTTATCAGAGGTGCCAGAGCCAGGCCCTACCGTTCGCTCCGGGTTGTATTAC
>NZ_MUFH01000409.1:0-1854 GCF_001996115.1 Salinivibrio sp. MA427 | reverse complement strand
ATACGTTGTAGCAGTTTTAGGAGCTATATTCGGTTACTTGGGAAATAAGAATGCTAAGGAAATATCAATAAAAGTAGCTGAATTACAGAGCGAAAAAGACTTAAGCCTACAGCGAGAGACTCATCGTTTCGAAGATGGAAAGCGGATGGCTGAAATTAAAAAGGATATTATCGATCAAGTAGTCAAAGAGCTAGAGCCTATCTACAGCAATACGTTATCGCTTATAAAAGCGTACTACTCAATGTGCAGTTCTGGCGATTCATTCAATAAACAACTATTCGACCAGAGGATACGCGATAGATTCTTTGCGGATGTAAAGCTTCAGGATGAAGCTGATTCTGCCCTAGCTAGGGTGTCAGCATATGTAAGTATTTTAGCCGACGCTAATATGTCAATGGAGCTAATCAAACTACAGAACTGCATTTCAGTGTGTACAGGTATTGTTGAATGGGATGATACTAATTGGGGCGAAGAGCATTCTGAATAAGTGAGAAAATTGATGGAAGAAATTCAGCTTACTTACATGGCATTATTCATAAAGCTTGGTAAATCAATCTAATGAGTGTTAACAATCGCAAGCACTCGGAACAAATTTTCGCTGCGCTTCAATTCGTCCAGTGTTGCGGGCGTTAGAGCGCAACTGGAAAACTAGGATATAGCGAATAATAATGGAAATAGCACTTGAAGAATTGCCATTTTATAAACGATGGGGCTACAAAATCGCAGGTGCGGGTCTTATCCCAGCTATCATTAGTGCAATAGGTTTTGCCTATATAGGTATACCTGAGAGCTTACAAGTAACTGTTAGACGTTGGCTTCCAGAAGTCTTGAGAGAGCATCTGTTATTATTATGCTCTGCGGGAACTTGGCTGATCGTAGTTCTAGTTGTGAGCGTCGTGTGCCTGATATGGAGCGGTTTAGGTAGCCATGTGTCCTTGGCGTTGATGAGGCGAAAGTGTAAAGAATTATATGAGTCCTATTCTGCTCTTAAGCAGGAGAGTGAGAGTAAATCAATCAACTGTTATCGGCTTTTTAGTAATTGGTTGTATTCATATAGCAATCATCTTGGTTTGACTGTTAATGAGAGAGTAAGTCTATATAAACTGGATATGAACATGTTTTCTTGTATCGGTCGATATTCTGAGAATGAGGTCTTTAACAGTAAGCCCTCTCGACTTTATCCAAGAGAGCAAGGCGGAATATCTCGGGCATGGGAAGTGGGTGTTTTTGAAGATGCTAATGCACCAGATCCGGAAGAAGATCTCCAAAAATGGATTAATTACAATGTGGAAAACTACAATTTCACAGAAGAAGAACTTGCGAAGATACGAATGAAGAGCCGAGCATTTTATGGAGTAAGGTTAAAAAACTCAAAGAATGAAACAACAGCGGTTGTCTTGTTTGAATCCTTGAAGACTAATGGGTTGCCATTTGGGAAACTGAGACGGTTGTTGAATGATCAAGAAAAAACGAATCTAGCAGCTTTAATCGAGTCTTTAGATGAGCATATCCCAACTCTGGAATCAGCCAGAGAGGAGGGCTTTTAATGAAAAACGTTATCACCAACATAGTAAAGTATTTATTAAAAGAATATCCACATAAAGCTGAGCTTTCGGCCTCTCGGCTTACCAAAATGATATATCTTATGGACTGGAAAAGCTCGATAGACTACGGGCGACAAATTACAGATGCACAATGGCATTTTAATCATTATGGACCTTACGTGGATGACTTTGTGAGGGTGGCCAAAGATGACAAGGACATATCTGTAGAAAATACAACTACCTATTACGGTGGCAAGAAACAACTATTTAAACTTTCTGAGGGCTACAAAGGGAATATAGAGCTAACAGA
>NZ_MUFH01000408.1:0-1860 GCF_001996115.1 Salinivibrio sp. MA427 | reverse complement strand
ACATCATTTGGTCTATTGTCAGTGTCATTCTCTTAATTGCCGGTATTGGCTTCCTAATTTGGGCGTGGGCATTCTTACGCGACAAAGAGGAAGAAGAGCTGGTTGCGCCAGAGCATGACCCTATCTCGAAGGTTAAGCTAACTCCATCACAGAAAGCCTTGGGCAAATATCTGTTTATTGTGGTTGCGCTGTTCGCGTTCCAGGTACTTCTGGGTGGTTTAACGGCTCACTATACTGTTGAAGGGCAAGAGTTCTACGGCATTAATATCTCTGAGTGGTTCCCCTACTCACTGACTCGTACCTGGCACATTCAGGCCGCCATGTTCTGGATTGCTACCGGGTTCTTAGCCGCAGGTTTATTCCTGGCGCCGATTATTAACGGCGGCAAAGATCCTAAGTACCAAAAACTTGGCGTAGACGTCTTGTTCTGGGCGCTGGTGCTGGTCGTCGCAGGTACCTTTATCGGTAACTGGTTAGCCATTGCGCAAATCATGCCTGAACACTTGAACTTCTGGTTAGGTCACCAGGGCTATGAGTACGTCGACTTAGGTCGCTTATGGCAAATTGGTAAGTTCCTCGGCATCGTCTTCTGGCTTGTGCTAATGATGCGCTGTGTTGTTGGCGCCTTCAAAGAGAAAGGTGACAAGAACTTACTGGCATTATTCACCGCCTCAGTCGTTGCCATTGGCCTGTTCTACGGTGCCGGCTTCTTCTACGGCGAGCGCACTCACATTTCTATCATGGAATACTGGCGCTGGTGGATTGTTCACCTGTGGGTAGAAGGCTTCTTCGAAGTATTTGCTACTGCCTCTCTGGCGTTCATTTTCCACAGCATGGGCTTGGTCTCTCGCCGCATGGCAACCGTTGCTGCACTAGCGTCAGCATCATTGTTCATGCTTGGTGGTGTACCGGGTACCTTCCACCACTTGTACTTCTCAGGCACAACCACACCGGTTATGGCGGTGGGCGCTACTTTCTCAGCGCTAGAAGTGGTACCGCTAATTGTGCTGGGCTATGAAGCCTGGGAAAACTACAGCCTGCAAAAACGTGCAGACTGGATGCAACGCCTTAAATGGCCACTACTGTGCTTCGTAGCCGTTGCGTTCTGGAACATGTTGGGTGCCGGCGTATTAGGCTTCATGATCAACCCGCCTATCTCGCTGTACTATGTACAAGGTCTCAACACTACGCCTACTCACGCACACGCAGCACTGTTTGGTGTTTACGGATTCCTGGCATTGGGCTTTGTATTGCTGATACTGCGCTACATTCGCCCTAATCTGCAGTTCGACGAAAAGCTGATGAAAATGGCTTTCTGGACAATGAACATTGGCTTAGCGCTGATGCTCTTCACCAGCTTGCTGCCAGTCGGTTTCATTCAGTTCTACGCCGCTGCAACTGAAGGTTTATGGTACGCACGAAGCGAAGCCTTCATGCAACAACCACTGTTGCAGAACCTGCGTTGGTTCCGTACTGTCGGTGACATGGTCTTCATCGTGGGTGCATTCGCTATCACTTGGCAGGTCATTAAAGGTTTACGCCATAAATCTGCTTAGCTCTTAATAAACCAAGCTTGTACGATTTTATGTGGAGGCTTGGTTTTCCTTTTTGGAGATCCCATGCAGTTAATCGAAAAACTAGGATACGTCCGCAGCAATCAATGCTCGTCAACCCAGTCACAGTTACGACAACGTATTGAACAGCTCGAGTCAGAAAACAGCACCCTGTTAGGTCAACTTGAATCAGCTAATAAAACCATCTCCCAGCAGCAGAAAGAGCTCGCTGACTACCAGCAACGCTTGTCTTTCATTGAGAACTTCACAGAATCATTATCCGGTTACCAAAACACCTTTTCGCAAC
>NZ_MUFH01000407.1:0-1884 GCF_001996115.1 Salinivibrio sp. MA427 | reverse complement strand
GACTATAGTAAGACTTTAATCAACCCGAAGCACATTGTCGTCTACGTACAAGGTACACCCGTATTTGTATATGAGCAATGAGCCGTAGTATTTAGTGGATGCTACCGGGTTGGCTTGGGAAACCAGCCAGCCTCCCGGATTTGGAAAGGTGTTGACATGCTATATGACGCATTTGGTCGTAGGTTCGAGTATCTACGCCTATCGGTAACAGATTTATGTAATTTCCGTTGCAACTACTGCCTACCCAATGGTAATGATTGCAATGCTGGCAAAAACGAACTGTCACTATTTGAGATAGAAACTTTACTGCATGCCTTTTCTCTTTTGGGAACCTCTAAAATTAGAATAACAGGTGGTGAGCCAACATTAAGAAAAGATCTTTGTGATATCATCGCTATTGCTGCATCCACAAGTGGCATAAAGAAAGTGGCGATGACGTCTAACGCCTTTAATCTTCCCAAAACTCTACCTAAATATATCAAGTCAGGACTTTCAGCGTTAAACATTAGTGCTGACTCATTAAATCCATATCAGTTTCGAGCCATAACGGGGAAGCAAAAGCTGCACTCGGTCCTTGATACCATTGATCTCGCTCTAGATAGTGGTTTGGATAACGTGAAAATTAACACTGTATTGATGAAACAATACAACTTAGACCAGTGGGAACAGTTTTTAGCCTTTACAAAAGATAAGGAAGTTACTTGGCGTTTTATTGAGCTGATGCGTACCGGCGACAATAGCGATTTTCACCGAAGTCAACACGTAAGTGGACAGGTGCTGCAAAATCGTCTTATTGAGCAAGGTTGGAAAAAGACACAAAAAGAAGCGAATGCAGGTCCAGCAGATGAATACTCTCACCCTGACTATACAGGAAAAATTGGCTTGATCATGCCCTATAGTGAAGAGTTTTGTAAGTCTTGTAATCGACTTCGGGTTTCTTCTACCGGAAATTTACACCTATGTCTTTTTGCTAGTAGCGCATCAAGTCTTCGAGACAATTTGTGTCGAGGAGATATTGTTGGTACGAAAGAACAGATCGAAGCATTGCTCCAGTATAAGCGTGAGAGCCATTTATTACATCATGATAATAGTGGAATGACAAAAAACCTGGCGATGTTAGGCGGTTAGTATCATGAGCAATGATAAAGAGAGAAAGGTTGTCGGTGTGGTACTGGCGGGTGGCCTGTCTAAAAGGATGGGGGAAGATAAAGCACTTCTTGCTTATGGTGCCCAGCCCCTTGTTGAAAGACAAGCTACCATACTGAGACAGTCAATATGCGATGAGGTTATTATTTGCGCAGGTGAAAAAGAGTATAGCGATATACGCGATATATATTCAAATCGAGGTCCTTTGGGGGGTATTTATTCTGCAATGATTTATTTCCCTCAATCTATTCTCGTTTTTATACCTATAGACATGCCACTTATAACTTCATTGACAATAACCTCTTTGATTCGTGAAGTTAAGAAAAAAAATGAATCAAAAAAAATATCTAAAAGTAATGTTTTTCCTTTAGTTCTCATGAACAGTAAAAGAGAAAAAGAAATCATCAATCACGTTCTTAAGGAAAATAGAGAGCTTTCTGTTAATCGTGCGTGTGACAAACTCGCAGTCAGTTCAGGTGAGTTATGTGTCAATCATGATGAACTACACAATTGTAATACACCCGAAGAATGGCACTATGCGAAACACCTATTGGAGAGTATAAATGGCTGATCATACATCAAACTTTGTTCCTTTAAATGTAGCGGTGTTAACTGTTTCAGATACCCGAAAAAGCTGTAATGACACCTCAGGTAATTTTCTATCTTTATCGGTAAAAGAGGCCGGTCACCGTGTTAATGAACACCTAATCGTGCGTGATAGTATCTATGATATTAGAG
>NZ_MUFH01000406.1:0-2898 GCF_001996115.1 Salinivibrio sp. MA427 | reverse complement strand
GAAAAAAAGGTGTATCAATGACATTCTGAAACATCTGTTCACTGCCGCACAGGCAGCTTAGAAAAACGAGAACGGCGAGCCCAACCCGCACGTTCAGTTCACTGCCGCACAGGCAGCTTAGAAATGTAGCCGTTTGACCTGGCCGACGGATTCAATGTTCACTGCCGCACAGGCAGCTTAGAAAAGACTGAAAGTGCGTTAATAATCCGCTCCTCGGTTCACTGCCGCACAGGCAGCTTAGAAATATCAGACCGCGCGCGATCCAGAGAGCAAACGGTTCACTGCCGCACAGGCAGCTTAGAAACCGAGCAATTACAAACGCTGCTTGATGATGCCGTTCACTGCCGCACAGGCAGCTTAGAAATCACAGTCGAGACGCTTGGCCGTGAGACACGCGTTCACTGCCGCACAGGCAGCTTAGAAAAATCGGCTCCAAGCTCTGCGGCGTGTAAATCGGTTCACTGCCGCACAGGCAGCTTAGGAAATTCCGCAATCGACGATGCAACACGCGATTTCGTTCACTGCCGCACAGGCAGCTTAGAAAGGTCTTGGTTACGGCCAGAAAGCAACTGTACAGTTCACTGCCGCACAGGCAGCTTAGAAAACGCTGATTGCGGCGGATGAAGTCGAGCTGGTGTTCACTGCCGCACAGGCAGCTTAGAAACGGCACCGCGACCGTACACGCGCTTTCGTCAGGTTCACTGCCGCACAGGCAGCTTAGAAAAATTGTGACAGGCGGTTCTCGGAGATCTTTTCGTTCACTGCCGCACAGGCAGCTTAGAAAACTCCGATTCATCCGTAAGCGCAACAGGCTTAGTTCACTGCCGCACAGGCAGCTTAGAAAAGCCTCAGCAAGGCAACCGCAGACGCTGAGACGTTCACTGCCGCACAGGCAGCTTAGAAAGTCGAGAAAGCGCGAGACCTCGCGGCCGATGGGTTCACTGCCGCACAGGCAGCTTAGAAATGTTAGTGATTGATTCGTTGGTGGTTCTTCGAAGTTCACTGCCGCACAGGCAGCTTAGAAAACGCAGCGTCTCACCGTGCAGCGCATTATTGAGTTCACTGCCGCACAGGCAGCTTAGAAAATTGCCAAAGACGACGAGCGCGAATCGCTTGAGTTCACTGCCGCACAGGCAGCTTAGAAATATCGTGTGACAACGAATAAGCCCAGGGCTAAGTTCACTGCCGCACAGGCAGCTTAGAAAATCACGACAAGCCAAGCAATCAACATTAATGCGTTCACTGCCGCACAGGCAGCTTAGAAACCATAAATTCAGCTAGAAACACGAGGGAAGGTGGTTCACTGCCGCACAGGCAGCTTAGAAACTGACCGATACTCTTGCGGTATCTTCACCATTGTTCACTGCCGCACAGGCAGCTTAGAAAAGGAAGAAACTGCCAAGATCGAGGCGCAGGGTGTTCACTGCCGCACAGGCAGCTTAGAAAAATTTCATCCAAATCAGTAACGATGCGGTCAGGTTCACTGCCGCACAGGCAGCTTAGAAATTCCAAGTGAGACACACGGAATGGCGTACAAAGTTCACTGCCGCACAGGCAGCTTAGAAATAATGCCTTTACTTTTTTGGCCTGTCATTGCAGTTCACTGCCGCACAGGCAGCTTAGAAAGTACAGTCGATGCCGGTTATTGTTCTGGTCGTGTTCACTGCCGCACAGGCAGCTTAGAAAGCATAGCGCATACGCATCACGCACTAGCGTGTGTTCACTGCCGCACAGGCAGCTTAGAAAGTCCGCGTAGTACACTGACCGCACGATAAAATGTTCACTGCCGCACAGGCAGCTTAGAAATTGTTACGCGCGTCGATGTATTCAGCTAAATCGTTCACTGCCGCACAGGCAGCTTAGAAATCAGCGAACGGCGGCGGTAACAGTTATTCNCAAGTTTGTACGATCGAGTTGGCGCTTATGCCGACCTACACACCATTTTAATATCGGCGGTGCCATTGGCTTATATTGGTTATCGGAACAGCCACTTTTGGCCCGATGATACATTGGCGTAGGTGACACAAGCCCCAGCACGGTGTTGGATATGTGATAACTGTCAAAGGGCGCCTGTCACGATCGAGGTTAATTGTTGGCCCCGATGTCGGATGGCGCGCGGCGTAAGTCATACCAACTTTGCACGATCGAGTTGGCGCTTATGCCGACCTACGCATAGGCAGTTTAGACACTGAAAATAATTGTTTTTTTGATGTCAGTTCATTGTTAGTGTGTCGTGGCATCGAGGGAGTAGGGGATGGTTCAAGGTCAATAAAAGCGTATGACTAGCAATGACCATACACGTCAATTTGACGCATGTTTATAGCCAAAGTTAAGCTTGCAGTTGCATGCTTTTGCATAGCTAAGCAGGGTTTTAAGGGTTGGATTACCTTTCCCTTTTTCAAGTCGAGAAATATTGCCTTCTTTCGTCCCCATACGTACTGCAACCTGCTGTTGAGTTAGCCCGGCCTGCTTACGCATGCTGAGTAACATATCGATCAATTCAAACTCAGGCGCCAATTCATCGTATGCTTGTTTCACGTCTGGGTTTTGTAGTGCTTTCGCTTTTAATGCTTGTAAGCTATTCACTTTTCACCTCTTTCATACGCCTTGTTGCCAATGCTAAGTCTTTCATTGGTGTCTTTTGACTTTTCTTCACAAATGCATGAAGGATATAGATGTTGGGGCCGTCTAAATAGCAGAATAGACTTCGTCCGATCCCTTCTTTTGCTTTGGCGCGAACTTCAAACAGGCCGTTACCTATTGATTTTGTGTGAGGAGGACCCAAGTTTGCGCCATGTTTTTCTATTAGTTCAAGCAGCTTGAGCATTCGCGCTTGAATCTTAGGAGGCATGTTGAGAATGCTCTCCTCCACGCCTTGGTAAAAAACGATGTTCCAGT
>NZ_MUFH01000405.1:0-1898 GCF_001996115.1 Salinivibrio sp. MA427 | reverse complement strand
TTACCAAGAGCGTCACCAAGGGCGCCACCAAGAACGTGTCACCACGCGTGCTACACGCATTCGCGTCAGTGGGGTGATTCGCCGGGGGTTGGGCTTTTACCCATTAGCCGTTTTACCAGCTCGCGCCGCAACTGTGACAAGCTCGGGGCCGCTTGCCCATGCCAAGGCAGTGGCCGCATCAGGGTCATGGTTTTTAATCCAAGGCGAGCCGTGAGCAAACCAATCCCCAACCCTTGGGCGACGCGGCCAGAAACACGTCCAGCGAGGTTCACTGAAAGGACATCAAAGCCAACATCGGTCATGGCCTCACTCGCGCCGGCAAGCGCCATGTTGGTGAGAACCATTTTAAGTAAACTCAATCGGGCTTTGACTCCAAGTTGAATGCCATACACGTTGGCAATCTTGGTCATTAAATGAAAATTTCGCCACGCAACCAGTAACATATCGGCGGCCGCCAATGGGCTAACGGCCACCATTAAGGCCGCCTCTTGCGAGTGTTTCGTCACCAAGGCGCGCGCTGCCTTATCTTGAGCGCTGAGTACCTGTTGCTCATAAAGGCCTAAAATTTCGCTGTCGTTATGGGTTGCCGTGATCGCTTGCTGCCACTGTGTAAAAGCTGGACGTTGTACTTGTCCGGTTTGCTCCGCTAACTGACGACAAAAGTGTTCGCCCTGCCCGACCGCATCACTGGCCAGCAGTTGCTCAGCCTGTTGGCGGACAGCATCGCGTTGCAGCAAACGACGCATCGCGCGCCATTCTTTACCCAGCATCACCAATCCAGTCGTGGCGATGGCGATCAACAAACCTTGCCAGCCAAGACTAAGCCAATCTTGCGCTAGCCAGCTTTGATACACACTGTCAGCGGATTGCCACAATGCCAGTAGCATGGTTGCCAACATAAGAAATGGCCACACTCGGCGTCGCTTGCGTGATGAGGGGGCGAGCGTTGCATCAAGCGAGGCTTCCCATTCAGCACTCGCCGCCGGCGTAAAATCATGGTCCGATTCAAACGTGGTGCCTTGTTGTATCCGGCTATCTAATGCCGTCTGGTCTATCTCGGCATCCTGTGCAAAGGTTTGTTTTGGCTTGTATTGGGTCATGACTACCTCATTTATCGAAATTTGTCGCCAAGCAAATAATCCAAGGCTTTATCCATGCGGATATGTGGCAAGGGGGCATCGAGTGGCGCGGGTTGCGGACGAAACGACGGGAAGTCAAACCCTTGATCCTGCCAGAAGGCATCTTCCGGTAACTGAGCCGGTACCTCTCCCGGGTATAACGTCACTGGGCTGTTATCGGCCAAATGGCCTTTTAACGCGCTTTGGGTGCTGCCTTTTACCGAGACATAGCCCGGTATGGTTGCTTCAATCGCGGCGACACTTTGACAGCGCATATCAATGCCTTCAAACGCCGCCTGTTGCCACGCTTGATGAACAATTTGTTGCAACAGGCTCACCAAGTTTGGATGTTGCTCGGGGGTCACATTATCGGCTTTGGTGGCGGCAAACAACACTTTATCGATACGGGGCGAAAACAGCCGTTTGAGTAACCCTGACTTGCCGTATTTAAAGCTTTGCATGAGCTGCTCAACGGCGAGGCGCATATCGTGAAACGCAGCGGGCCCAGCGTTCAACGGTTGTAAGGTGTCGACCAAGATGACTTGGCGATCAATTTTGGCAAAGTGTTCGCGGTAGAAATGGGCAACCACATGTTCACAGTAATAGTCGTAGCGCGCTTTGAGTACCCCATAGTTGGAGTCTTTCCCTGCTTTGGCCAAATCCTGTTCATTGTCCGAGCCAATCCAAGGAAAGAACTGCACCACAGGTGCACCAGCTAGTTCCCCGGGGAGCACAAACCGGCCAGGTTGCACCCAATGCAGCCCGCCATGTGCTTTACAC
>NZ_MUFH01000404.1:0-1916 GCF_001996115.1 Salinivibrio sp. MA427 | reverse complement strand
ATACTGAAAATCCGAAAGTTTGTAGTTTCGAGGGAAACTCCCTCTCACCTTTAGAGGTACGAATGGCCACGATTAAAGATGTTTGCAAGGCTGCCGGTGTATCTAAGGCGACAGTGTCTCGTGTTATCAATAAGACTGGACAGGTCAAAGAGAGTACCCGAGTAAAAGTTGAAGCAGCTATTAAACAATTGAACTATCGACCCAGTAGCTTGGCTCAAACATTAGCTGCGAGTAGCGGCAACAGTATTGGCCTAGTGCTATCGGACTTTGATGGCAGCTACTTTGGTAGTTTATTAAAGCAAGCATCTGCCAGTGCTACTAGAATGGGCAAGCAGCTGATTATTGCGGATGGAAAAAACCAAGCTGAGTTTGAATTACAAGCAGTGAGCTCCCTGGTTGAACAAAAGTGTGATGTGATTGTGCTTTACAGCCGTCAGCTGACGGCGCAACAACTTATCGAGCTTAATCATGAAATATCCACGCCTTTGATTCACGTTGGGCAAGAGCTTCCAGAATCGGCAGGTTATTCAATTGCATTTGATCAAAAGCGCGCGATAGAATCGGCGGCGACCCATCTTATGAGCATTGGTCATCGACACATTGCGTATTTTGGGCCTTGTCCAACAACAAGGACGACCCAAGTTCGGTTAGAGGCTTTTAAAGCGATTACTGAGAAGCAGCCCTTTTCTGTGGAAACACAGCATTTGGTGTGTGGCTTTGATGTAAAAGCAGCCTATGAACAAGCGCTGGAACAAATTCCCAACAATTGGCGTTTCAGTGCCATTGTCGCAGCGAGTGATGATATTGCTATTGGTATTTTACGTGCCTGTCGAGAGAAAGGCATTGGTGTACCTTCAGATGTATCAATCGTGAGTATCGATAATGAAAAAATGACTGAGTTTGTTGTACCACAGCTTACGACAGTTGATATCCCTATCGAACGTATTACGGAAAGAGCGATGGAAGTTGCCCAACAACTTATCGAGGATCAAGTAACTATAAGACCAGAGATTGTTGTGGGTGAGTTATTTGTGCGCGATTCGACTAAGCCTCTAGTATAAAAAGATGTTTTTATGAAATTTGCACATGATTTTCTTTTTGGCGCCGCGACGGCTTCTTATCAAATCGAAGGGGCAACGGATGTCGACGGTAAAGGGCCGACTAACTGGGATGAGTTTGTAAAAATCCCGGGAAAAACCTTTGAAGGAACAACGGGTGAAGTGGCGATTGATCACTATCATCGTTACAAAGAAGATATTAAGTTAATGGCTGAGATGGGGCTTGAGTCTTACCGTTTCTCTATTTCTTGGGCAAGAATTATTCCTGATGGTGTAGGCGCTATAAATCCTAAAGGTATTGAGTTTTATAACAATATCATTGATGAGTGTTTAAAATATGGAATAGTTCCTTTTGTAACGCTCTATCACTGGGACCTTCCTCTCTGTTTGGAAAAAGACGGAGGGTGGTTAAATAGAAAAACAATCGATGCTTTTTTGAACTATGCAAACGTTTGTTTTGAGAGCTTTGGTGATCGTGTCAAACATTTTATTACATTCAATGAAACCGTTATTTTTTGTGGGCACGGATATCTTGCGGGTGCGCATCCTCCGGGTATTCATAATGCGCCAGAAAAGTATTTTCAAGCGACGCATCATGTTTTTACTGCGCATGCTAAAGCTGTAATCGCATATAAAAAGCGTAAACAATATGGAGAAATAGGCTTGAGCCATGTCTTCACACCCGCGTTTTCAATTGATAATAGTGAAGATAACCTATTTGCAGCCATGCACGCTAATCAGTTTAACCTTAATTGGTTTTATGACCCTATTTTGAAGGGAGAGTACCCAGACTATGTGATGGCGTGGCTCGAAACCCAAGGTATCCAACCCAAAATAACGGCAGATGATAGAGAAAGT
>NZ_MUFH01000403.1:0-1932 GCF_001996115.1 Salinivibrio sp. MA427 | reverse complement strand
GATGTTCGTCTTGTCAAGCACAGAGCTATGCGATCAAATGCATCCCCGTGCTGAGGTCGCCTATCATACTCAAGCATCACGAAACCTCAAGCCCTAATCACGTATTTTTTCTCCCCTCTCAGTTAAACGGTGAAAGTCGCATCAGTTGCGAGCAAATTGTGATCGCATCGAGGTTAACAAGTGTTGATAAATTGTTCGACATTTCTATTGATCTTGATCAGTATTCAACACAGTTCCTATTGGCATTCTGACCCTACATTAACGGACACGAGGGTACAGACTATGGACTTTTGGCTTGATCTACTTTTCGGCAACGCCGTGGGCTTGTCATCCATGATTGTCATCATCTGTACATTTGCCCTGATCAGTTTCTTTGGCGGCTATTTTGTCTACAAAGTGATGACATCTAAACCTCAATAACCTGTTTTATTGCCTACCTATCTTTAAGCAAACTTGCTTAACCTAGTGTTACACGGTTGGTCACAGAGTGTGGCGCTAGGTTTCTTTTTTTATTTTCGTTTATACTGTCCCAAATGACTCCACGACGTAGATGGCCCTGTAGTGATGAGTGATAAAAACGAATTTGAGCTATTCCGAGAAATGATGTCTGACGTGGCGCCAATCGAACAGGACACGGTTGAGGACCAAGCCGGACCGCACTCGCCGACTGAAGCGCAACTTGCCCGTCAGTACGCAGCACAGAGGTTAGCTCACAGTGATCCTGAGTATCTATCACTGGATTATGCCACCATGGTTAAACCCGACGATGTCATGGCTTATAAGCGGGATGGCGTGCAAGACGGGGTCTTTCGCAAGCTACGCTTGGGTAAATATGACATTAATGCTCGACTTGATCTGCACAAGATGTCGTTGGAAAAAGCCCGTGATGAAATTCTCCGCTTCCTAAAGCAGTGCCAACGAATGGACGTGCGTACCGTGATTATCGTTCACGGTAAAGGCGAAAGGAGCAACCCACCGGCAATGATGAAAAGCTATGTCTGCCAGTGGCTGCAACAAATTTCTGACGTGCTCTGCTTTCATTCTGCTCTGCGGCATCAAGGCGGCTCGGGTGCGCTGTATGTGATGCTCAAAAAGAGCCAAGAGAAAAAGTTAGAAACCCGCGAACGGCATCTCAGTCACCGTGCCTGAACAACAAAAAGACTGGCGAGTTGCCAGTCTTTTTGCTTTATTGCTTTACTGCAGCGTAAATACCACGCGTATTGCCAGCGCGATTAAAACCACCCCTGACAGCTTGTCAATCCAAGCGCCACGATGACGGATTTTGTCAACAATGGTGGGGCTTGAGAGCAAAAATGCCACCAATGTATACCAAAGCCCGTCAATCAATAACGGGGTTAGCACAATCACACTGCGACTGAATAAGTCAGACCCTACTGCGACGAATTGACTGAATAAGGCAATAAAAAAGAGCGCCAGTTTAGGGTTTAGCATGGAAATCATCGCGCCATCACGCGCCGCTTCGCTAAGGCTTGCGGTTTTGCCCGCCTCTAGCTTTGCCGCGACGCCGCCTTTGCTCAGGAGTGATTTGATCCCTAACCAACCGAGATACGCCGCCCCTGCGTAGGCGATAATCGTGAACAAGATAGGCGATTGTTTAAAGATAACCGCTAACCCTAACATGGTAATTAACGCATACAGGCCAACACCAAACGCATGGGCCCATGAGGCGACAATGCCATGTAGGCGGCTGTTAGCGAGGCTATGTTTTGCCATCACCACCAAGCTGGGCCCTGGTGACATCGCTCCCAGCATACAAACTAAGGCTAACGATGCCCAAATGGTCAATGTCATGCTTGTTTATCCTCTTTTTTACTCGCCAATCGCAGCATACTGCCCCGCGGTTAACGTCATCAGATCGTCCGGGGACAGTTCAATTTCTAACCCGCGACGGCCCGCGCTAACGCACAGGGT
>NZ_MUFH01000402.1:0-1935 GCF_001996115.1 Salinivibrio sp. MA427 | reverse complement strand
TTGCACTACAGTGCGCTAAATTAGGAGTAAGCCAGTCATGAGTAGGGAGCCGGTATGTCGATACACCCTTTGCTGATTGAAACCAATCATTTATTACCAGGTGGCGTAAACACGTATATTGTGTCTGAGGCTTTCTACTTAGACGCACTCCCACAAGCAGGCGAGCCACCGCGATTACTTGTGGCCATGATAGATATGGACGAAATCAGCCCCCAGGTTCCGTCAACTCCGCGTCCTTCCACGATTTCCCCGATTGTGACACTTTGCCAAGTGGCTGATTTTAATCGCCATGACCCCCAGCAGATCGCACTGACATTACAGGGCATTGAAAGTGTCAAGGTGGAGGCTATCGAACGAGGAGAAAGGGATATTGACTTGGCACGGCATACTCCGTTGCCGATATGGCGACGTCAAACCGTTCCTGAGCCCTATCACTATCTGAGTGACAAGCTAAAACAATACTACCGTTCCAATCCTGGGTTGCATGACCATTTTCAGCTGACCCAATATGACGACATAGGTTGGGTCTGTTTACGCTGGTTAGAGCTGCTTCCCATTGAAGTTAAGCAAAAACAATTGTTACTTTCACAGCCTAACGCCTTATTCGTTGCCGAATTTATTGATAAACTATTGCGTTATCCGCTTACCTACCCTGAATAGGCGCGAGTTTGCTGTTTAAACCATCACCAAAGACGCCATCAGGCGCACTGATTCGATCAAAGGCGGTTCTATTTTGCTTTTGGCCGCATTACCATGCCGTCTGGTGACAAACACTATCGGGACTTATGGATCATCTGTCATTTTTCTGGGTCTCACCGGATCGCGATAAATATTTGCGCTCCCTCGAGACCGAATTTTATAAACGCGCTGTCGAAACCGTTCGCGTTAACCGCCTCTCTCTTCCCCCTTTACCGGACGCCATTCTGTCCATACAGCACGCCAGCAAGCAGCCTGAAACCACGATGCGAGATATTGCTAACTTGTTGATGGAAGATCCTAGCTTGTGCGGCGCGGTACTCAAAGCGGCAAATTCCGCCCTTTTTGCGCCGAGGGCAACTGGACAATGCAAAGATGTTCAAACCGCCGTTTCACGTCTAGGGGTCGACCGTGTTTTAGGTATTATTACCGCAGCGGCCATTCACCAATTGAAAAGCGATGCGACGTTTTCTCGCGACTGCAACGCGCTTTTGAAGCAAAGTGCACAGAAGTCGCGTGAATTTGCCGCGGCAATGGCGTTAGTGACCCAAACCATCAGACATTATTGTGATGAGCCGCTATCGGTCGAACCAGAAAAAGCACTGATTGTCGGTTTACTGGCCGACATCGGTTTATACAGTGTGATTGGTGAGTTCCAGCGCTTTATTCATGAAGGTCACTACCTCCAATTTGATATTGCCGAGCAAGTCTTTTTTGCGCTCGCCGGCGATTGTAGCCGGTTAGTCCTGAAGCAATGGGCATTCGATCGCGATTTTATTGAAGTGGCTATCAATAACAAGCTATACACCAAACCGCGTCCTGATATCACCTATCTCGATGTGGCAAGAATGGCGAACCACTTATTGATGTTTCGCAACCACGATGACGCGATTGAAGAGCATGAAGTAGAAATGACTGCGCCAGGCGCCGAGGCGTTATACGAACTCTCCAATCTGGATGATCGCGAGTTTTCACGTCAACTCAACCGTGTTATCGACGCCACGAGCATCTAGTAGGATGCAAACGTTTGATGCAAACGTCTCATACTAAACCCGCTGCATACTCTCTCCGCTAGCAAGTAACTAGAGTGGCTCTGATGTTGAAGGCGCAAGTCACTCTGGTCTGATTTTATTGACCTGCCTATTAACTGATTGATAACCTCGAAGTCCCTTTCTTAACACCGAGCATCATCTAATGTTTTCAGGGATGTTATTTATCTTCGCGCCACTTATCGTTGGC
>NZ_MUFH01000401.1:0-1935 GCF_001996115.1 Salinivibrio sp. MA427 | reverse complement strand
GATGAATATATGTTCTCTATTGAAGAAGATATTAGTCGTGTTTTTGTGACAGATAAATTTAAAAAGCGCGTTGAAGATGCTGGATTAGTCGGGTTTGATTTTTCCGTTGAAATCCCAGTTTCTTAGACAAGCGACAGGAGAGTTGTACTGAGGGTGTTCATAGCTCTGTGTCACCGAGTAATCACAGAACCATGTAATCGTCGATCCGTTCTTCAACGTTACTAATTAGCTGCGATAGCGTCACGTTCCAGTATTACATTGGAGGTATCCACGTTTCTGATGCCTCCAACATACTAGCGTGCAGCGCCAAAAGCTTCGCCATGACCGCGCAGGGCGTGTGCTAGACACCCTTAACCCACATTGAACTGCCCAACGGCACGCGGTATCGCTACCGCTACGACCCGTTTGGGCGACGTATCGCCAAAGAATGTGCGCACAGCCAAACACAGACTCACTACCTGTGGGACGGCGCGCACATCGTGCAGCAGCAACAGGCCACCGCTGATGGGCAGGTGTTGCAACAAACCGAATACTTCTTCGAGCCCGGCAGCTTCCGCCCGATGGCGCAAGTGACCCACCATAATCAAGGTAGCGAGCTGCATTACATCGTGACCGACCACGCGGGCACACCGCAAGAGCTGTGTAATGAGCAAGGTGATATTGTCTGGCGGGGAGAGCAAGCGCTATGGGGCCACTACCACGGGCAATCACAACGGCACTGGCAACGACGCGAAGAAGTGGCCAACGACAGTATACAGTGTGATCTTCGCTACCAAGGACAACTCGAAGACCCCGAATCGGGCCTTTACTATAACGTAAACCGTTATTACGATGCAGACAGTGGCCAGTATCTTAGCCCAGACCCGATATAAGGCCACAGGCCTATGTTGCCAACCCACTAGAGTGGGTGGATCCGTTGGGATTGGTGTGTGACCCCGCTAAGGCCACACATATTACCTATCAAGGAGTAAAAAACGGTAAGCCGTACGTAGGGTATGCAAGTAAACCGGGGTTTGGGCATAGCGCAGAAGATGTATTGAATTATAGGTATGGAAATAACTTTGATACGTTCGACTTTAAACCTGAACCTTTTTATAAAGGAGAAGGGTTGGAAGGAAAGTACACAGCTAGGGGATTAGAGCAACGTCAATTTGAAAAGTTAGGCGGTCTAGAGGGGACATCAAATAAACAGAATCCAGTGGGACCTAATAACCCAAGACGAGAGCAATATCTAGCTAAGGCAGATGAATACAATAGCAAGCCACCCAAAGCATGTGGCTAGGAGTATATAATGGCAATTAGAAAAAAAGATTTAGTCGTTGACGCTGTTTTCTCGATAAGCGTGCCAGATCATGGATATGTTCTGGCTCAGTTCAGAAATGATTGTCGTTTAGATGTTTTTGATTGTTTGAGAAAAGAAGATTTATGGGGCGGGATAGACCTCAATACAGTGCCGGTGTTATTCAATATAACCGTAGCCAGTCATAGATTAGTAAAGCTCTTTTCTCAAGAGGTTACGGATGTTGTATTTATAAATAACAGGCCTCAACCAATACTTAGTTTATCTCTCGGTGAAATTAGATCTTCAACAAAATTACAAGGACTCAAACTTGTAAAGAGAGGGGAGGTTTATGACCCAAATCATTCTGTGACTATTATTCCTTTCTTAACTCCAGAAGCACATCAAGATATCCTTTATGCATTTGAATGCTTGTCTATGATTGGTCAGCCAGAAATCATCCGTGAACGGATAAAAAACTACTATGAAACTGGGATTGATTGGGATAGACAAAAATCATTACTGTATCCAGACCTCCCCCTTCCGCCTAAAGACTACCAGAAAATGACATGTGAAGAGTTCATGGCGTTACGAGAAGAGTACAAAAAATAGTACTCTCTGATTTTTGGAGGGGTTCATAGTTCTGTGTCACCGAT
>NZ_MUFH01000400.1:0-1938 GCF_001996115.1 Salinivibrio sp. MA427 | reverse complement strand
CTCTATATCTTTGTCTGCTAACATCGCCACTACAGCATGCACGCGTCCTGTCAATCTCGCTTTTTGCTCAGCGAGTTTCTTTGCTAGGTAAGCGGCAGCATGCGGATTATGGGCGACGTCAAAAATCGTGTAAGGGGCGTCAGCAATAACTTGCATCCGACCGGTAACCGCGACAGACGCTAATCCCTCGGTAATGTGTGTATCAGCAATGTCGAGGTCAGCGACGCCCAGCGCCATTAAAGCCGTTGCCGCATTTTGTAGCGGAATAGCCGGAATAGGTAGCTCTGTCAGTTCAAAAGCACCGGCCGCCCAACGCCACGTATCACCTGTCATGGCATAGTGGTACTGATAGCCTAACTGATTTAATTGCGCGCCAATCGCATCAGCATGCGCGGCAACACTCGCAGGTGGCGCAGGCTGACCACATATCGCCGGTTTATCTTTCCGGAATATGCCTGCTTTTTCATAGCCAATCTGATTAATGTCATTGCCCAGCCAATCACAATGATCGAGCGCGAGACTGGTGATCACTGATACGTCATGATCCACCACATTGGTGGCATCTAAACGGCCACCGAGACCCACTTCGAGGATCACGACATCAAGCGCATGATGTTTAAATAGCTGTAACGCGGCTAAGGTACCAAATTCAAAAAAGCTCAGACTGGTTTGGCCACGTGCCTGGTTAATTACCTCAAACGCTTGAGTATGCTCACTATCGGCCAGCACGTCGCCATTGACACGGACCCGCTCATTGTAATGAATAAGATGTGGTGAGCTGTAAACCCCCGTACGGTAACCCGCGTGCTGTAATATTGCCTCTAATAAGGCGCAGGTGGTCCCCTTGCCATTGGTACCTGCAACGGTAATCACTTTAGGCGCAGGCTTGGTCAATTGGGCGTGCTCCGCAACTGCCGCGACGCGTTCAAGGCCAAGATCGATGGCACTGGTATGGATATTTTCTAGATAAGACAGCCACGTATCCATTGAGAATGTGGCTGTTGGATGCTGTAGTTCAGACATTGACTTGGTCAGTTACTCGATGATGGGCAAATGATACCAAGGATAACGCCATGGAACACGGTCAATTATTGCTCTTGAGAGGAAGGTGCCACTTCAGGCTCTTCTGGAGGTTGAGGTTTATCTTGCTCAACATCGACGACTAATGGCGACTTAATGTTACCCAGCTTCGCCAATAGGCCCGCCAAACGCTGGCGCATCTCACGACGATCAACAATCATGTCGATCGCACCATGCTCAAGCAAGAACTCACTGGTTTGGAAATCGTCTGGCAGATTCTCGCGTACGGTTTGCTCAATGACACGACGGCCAGCAAAACCGATAATCGCTTTTGGCTCTGCGACATTAATGTCTCCGAGCATAGCAAAGCTCGCGGTCACCCCACCGTAAGTTGGATCAGTGAGTACCGAGATGAATGGCAAGTTGTGACGCGATAAACGCTCAAGTGCCGCACTGGTTTTCGCCATTTGCATCAATGACATCAAGGCCTCTTGCATGCGCGCCCCACCACTGGCCGAAAAACACACCAGGCCACAATGGTTTTCGATCGCGTGCTCGACCGCTTTAACAAACCGTGCGCCGACGACTGCGCCCATCGAACCGCCCATGAACTTAAATTCAAACGCACAAGCAATCACGGGCACGTCTAGCACACTGCCTTTCATGACCACGAGTGCATCTTTTTCCCCACTGGACTTTTGCGCGGCTGACAGGCGATCTTTATACTTTTTCGAATCACGAAATTTTAATACGTCTTTAGGCTCCAGTTCACCGGCAATCTCTTCACGTCCTTCAGGATCCAAAAAAACATCCAGACGACGGCGTGCTGGCATACGCATATGGTGGTCACACTTGGGACAAACTTCCAAATTACGTTCGACATCAGCGTGATAAAGTACTTGATCACACGACGTACAC
>NZ_MUFH01000040.1:0-28423 GCF_001996115.1 Salinivibrio sp. MA427 | reverse complement strand
ATTAGTGGTACTCAGCTGCATCTTAGTGGGTGCCCGTATCGGCGGCATCGGTTTAGGTGTGATGGGCGGGCTTGGACTTTTAGTGTTGAGCTTTGTGTTCGGGTTGCAACCGACGCATCCTCCGATTGATGTTTTATTAATGATCATGGCGGTAGTTGCCGCCGCTGCGACCATGCAAGCGGCAGGGGGCCTCGATTTTTTAATTAAAATTGCCAGTGGCATTCTGCGCAAAAATCCACGTCATATTACTTTTGTTGCGCCTTTAGTGACGTATGTCTTTACCATGATGGCAGGGACGGGACACGTGGCGTACTCGGTGTTGCCAGTTATTGCCGAAGTGAGCCGCAAAAGCGGGATTCGTCCTGCCCGCCCTCTCGGTATGGCGGTGATTGCCTCACAGTTTGCGATTGTGGCCAGCCCGATTGCCGCTGCTGTGGTTGCATGTGTCGCCTTTTTAGAGCCGCAAGGCATCACACTGACAGATGTTCTATCAGTGACCATTCCTAGCACCTTTATCGGTTTGGCGCTGGCGTGTGTGATCGTGAATAAACTGGGCAAAGAGCTTAAAGACGATCCTGAATACCAACGTCGCCTGCAAGATCCCGACTTTCGTCGAGAAATGGAAGCCGATTTGGCCGTTGAAGATATCGAAGTCACGTCGGAGGCGAAAAAATCGGTCGCATTGTTCTTATTCGGTGCGTTAGCCGTGGTCATTATGGGGGCTTTCCCTGCTTTGCGTCCGGCATTTGATGGTGAACCAATGGGCATGGCTCACACCATTGAAATCGTCATGTTGTCGGTTGCTGCGTTAATTATTCTGACTTGTAAACCAGACGGTAATGCGATTAGCCAAGGCTCAGTATTCCATGCTGGGATGCGTGCCATCGTTGCTATCTTTGGTATTGCTTGGTTAGGGGATACCTTGGTTGCCGGCCATCTAGATATGGTCAAAGACGCGGTATCTGGCTTGGTTGAAGTGGCGCCCTGGACATTTGCTTTTGCCTT
Organism: Salinivibrio sp. MA427; assembly: GCF_001996115.1. NCBI lineage: Bacteria > Pseudomonadati > Pseudomonadota > Gammaproteobacteria > Vibrionales > Vibrionaceae > Salinivibrio > Salinivibrio sp. MA427. The sequence continues at coordinate 27,418 of NZ_MUFH01000040.1, read as the reverse complement.
ATTTGCTCTATCAGTGATGGTGAATAGTCAAGGTGCAACGACGGCGGTGCTTGTTCCAGTAGCGATTTCGCTTGGCTTACCTCCTTCGATGATCATTGCCACCTTTGTTGCGGTAAATGGTTATTTCTTCGTCCCGAACTATGGTCCGATTATCGCTTCTATTGATTTTGACCGTACCGGTACTACGCGGATTGGTAAGTATGTGTTCAACCATAGCTTTATGTTGCCAGGCTTACTGAGCATGGTCTTCAGTATTGCATGTGGTTTGTTGATTACCCAGGTGTTGTAGCGGCTGTTTCACCGGCATGAAAAAGGGCGCTATTAGCGCCCTTTGTTGTTTTATGGTTGTTGTGATTTTGACCGACTAAGCGTTAAAGCGTTTGCCGCGGTATTTGGGGTGCATGAGGTTCTCAACGGAGAAAATCTCATCAAGCTCAGACTCTGTCATCAAACCACGCTCGAGTATTACCTCTTTAACACTTTTACCGGTTTCAGCACAAATCTTGCCGACAATATCGCCTTCGTGATGACCGATAAAGGGGTTGAGATAGGTGATAATCCCAATCGAGTTATGCACGTAGTGCTCGCACACTTCTTGGTTAACCGTAATCCCGCTTACACACTTCTCACCCAAGTTCCGGCAGCCATTCGCCAGGATGGAAATAGACTCAAACAGTGCCTGCCCAATCACCGGCTCCATCACGTTAAGCTGAAGTTGGCCGGCTTCGGCAGCAAAGGTGATGGTAGTGTCGTTCCCCATGACTCGATAACAAACCTGATTGACTACTTCAGGGATCACCGGGTTGACCTTGGCAGGCATAATGGATGAACCGGCTTGCATTTCAGGCAAGTTAATTTCATTCAGTCCTGCACGAGGGCCAGAAGAAAGTAGGCGTAAATCATTACAGATCTTCGATAGTTTCACCGCCAGGCGTTTTAGCGCGCCATGCACCATGACATAGGACCCACAGTCTGAGGTGGCTTCAATCAAATCTTCTGCCGGTATACAAGGTAAACCAGTAATCTCTGCAAGGCGTTTCACCGCCAGTTGCTGGTAACCTTCTGCAGCATTCAACTTCGTCCCGATCGCGGTGGCGCCTAAGTTCACTTCTAAAAGTAGGGCCGCCGTATATTTGATGTTTTTAATCTCTTCACGCAGCAGTACAGAGAAGGCTTTGAACTCTTGTCCCACTGTCATTGGCACCGCATCTTGCAGCTGGGTACGGCCCATTTTTATGACATGAGCGTACGTGTCTGCTTTGACATCGAATTCTTTTTGTAAGTAATCAATCGCATCCATCAGTTTGAGAATGCTGTTATATACCGCAATTCGAAATCCGGTTGGATACGCACAGTTAGTGGATTGGCTCTTGTTGACGTGATCGTTAGGGTTAATCACATCATAATCGCCTTTCTCGTGCCCCATCAGTTCAAGCGCAAGGTTGGCAATTACCTCGTTGGCGTTCATGTTTACCGAGGTGCCTGCGCCGCCTTGAAAGACATCCGAGGGGAACTGATCCATGCATTTGCCGGTTTCCAACATCTGGTCACAGGCTTTGATGATGTAATCACCGACGTCAGCAGGGATCACGCCAAGTTCTTGGTTGGCCATTGCGGCGGCCTTTTTGGTGTAAACCATGCCGCGTACGAAATCTGGGATATCAGAAATACGGGTGCTTGAAATAGTGAAGTTCTCAATCGCGCGCAAGGTATGAATGCCATAATACGCATCTGCAGGCACCGCTCGTTGGCCGAGTAAGTCCTCTTCCAAGCGGGTGGCAGTGGTTTGCGTAGGGGTATCATTGGGGGTAATAATCGTCTGAGACATGCGTTGGCCTTAACATCAAGTTATTATAATGATTAAAACGTCGCCACAAATATTGCTGTAGAATCCATTCCTCAGAGATTTTGGCTGGATGTATCGTCTATTACATCGTTTCAACCCATATTACAGCACATGATGCGGTTGAAATGGCTGACTTCCGTCACAGCTGTAACATGATGACTAAACAAAATGCGCTTTCTTGCGCTGAGATTCAAGCAGTAAATACAGGATCCCGGTTCGGCTTTTGCCTTATTTTGATGTTAGGATGAAACGTCAATTTTTAGCGCGAGGTGAACCGTGTTTCCAGTCTTACTACTGCTATTTATTCTGGTCCCAGTGATCGAAATTGGCCTATTTATTCAGGTCGGCGGCTGGCTGGGCTTGTGGCCGACCTTGGCGTTGGTTCTGATCACGGCATTTGTCGGTGCGTCTTTGGTCCGTAATCAGGGGTTGATGACGCTGGCCTCGGTGCAGGACAGACTCAATCGCGGTGAGTTACCGGCGCAGCAAATCCTTGAAGGCGTGATGCTTGCGGTAGCAGGTGTCTTGCTGTTGACGCCAGGCTTTATGACCGATGCGATGGGGATGTTGGTGCTGCTACCAGCACCGCGTGCGGCGCTCGCCAAACAAGTGATGAAACGGGTCACTGTGTCTCAAGCGGGCTTTGGCCAAGGCGGCTTCCACCAAGGAGGTAATACGCAAGGCCCCTTTGGTGACGATCCTTTCCGTCGTGGCGGGCGCGATGACGATGGCAACACCTTTGAAGGTGAGTACGAGCGTAAAGACGATGACGACGATGACAATCATCGCCTAAGATAACGTTTACGTTGTAAAAAACATCGACAAAAATGGCCGCACACTGCGGCCATTTTTAGTTTTTTGCGGACCTTATGGGCCTATTGCACTATTGTCGTTTATTCAGCGAGTGTCGTTTATTCAGCAAGCTCAGGGCGTTGGCGATATTGGTCGAGTGATGCTGGGTTATCCAGTGCGCTTAACTGTGCCACGTCTTGGCCATGGACCACATCGCGCACCGCCAACTCAGCCAGTTTGCCTGACTTGGTGCGCGGAATATCGCTCACCTCGGCAATCACCGTGGGAACATGACGCGGTGTACACTGGGTGCGGATGGTTTTTTTGATGGCTTGCTTGATTGGCTCATCCAGTGTCACGCCGGCGGCGAGTTTGACGAATAGCACCACGCGGACATCATTTTGCCATTGCTGACCAATGACCACTGAATCCATGATCTCGCTAAGCTGATTTACATGGCGATAGATTTCCGCGGTACCAATTCGCACCCCGCCTGGGTTTAATACCGCATCAGACCGACCATAAAACACCATGCCACCTTGTGCGGTCAGGCGCACATAGTCACCATGGAACCAGATGTCATCAATCTTGKTCCAGTAGGCATTGTGGTAGCGACTGCCATCGGTATCGTGCCAAAAGCCAACCGGCTGGTTGGGGAAGCTATTACAACATACCAACTCTCCTTTTTGCTCTTCAACCGCTTGGTCTTGAGCGTTAAACACTTGCACATCCAGCGCCAAGCCCCGCTTTTGGCTTTCACCGCGATAAACCGGTGATAGTGGGCTGCCAAGAACAAAGCAGCCACAAATGTCGGTGCCACCCGCAATCGAGCTTAATTGCAGATCAGGCTTTATTTTTTGATAGACATAATCAAACTGTTCGGGCGCAAGTACCGAGCCGGTCGAACATAGGACGCGTAGTGACGTCAGCGAGTAATCATCTTTCGGCGCCACACCTTGTTTTTCCAATGCCTCTAAGTATTTGGCTGCGGTGCCAAAAAGGGTGAGCCGGTGCCGCTCGGCCAGTCGCCAAAGTACCCCCGCATCCGGATAAAACGGCGAGCCATCATAGAGCACCAAGGTCGCGCCGCTTGCCAAGGCACTGACCTGCCAATTCCACATCATCCAGCCGCAGGTGGTGAAGTAGAAAAAGCGATCGCCGGGGCGCACATCTGAATGGAGCTGATGCTCTTTCAGGTGATTGAGCAATATTCCCCCCACTGAATGGATAATGCACTTAGGTTTACCCGTGGTGCCGGAAGAGTACAGCACAAAGAGTGGGGCATTGAACGCCACGCGGGTAAAGCGAAGCGGCGGCGCGTCGTGAACTAATAAATCTTGCCAATTATCCACGTCAGCGGGTAAAGAAGGTCGCTCGCCATCAAAAGGGATCACCACTAGGTGCTCAATGGCCGGCACATTATTCATCACCTGCTGTGCTTTATTCAGGCAGTCATAGGTTTTGCCGTTATAGTGGTAATGATCGGTGGTAAACAGCACTTTGGGCTCGGTTTGGCCAAAACGGTCCAACACACTGTCGACGCCAAAGTCCGGTGAGGTTGAGGTCCAAATCGCGCCCAACGCCGCGGTGGCAAGCATCGCAATCACGGTTTCAGGCAAGTTGGGTAAATAGCCCGCAACCACATCGCCCGGCTGAACTCCTTGCGTCTCTAAGTAGTGACGGATGGCCGCAACCTGATCGACGAGATCACGCCAAGTGAGGGTTCGTGCTACCTCATGCTCACCGCTAAAAATCATCGCCGGTTGGTCGGCATACTGCTCTGCGTGCTTGAGCAGGTTTTCGGCATAGTTGAGGCGCGCGGTGGGAAACCAGTGGCTATCTCGATTGGGGTGCTCGGGATCGATATCGCACACTCTCTCGCCCGGATCGCCGATCACGCCGGCAAATTGCCATAACTGTTGCCAAAAATCGCCGCTTTGACGTACTGACCATGCATAAAGATCGTCATAACCACTCAGTTGGGTGTCGTGAGTCTGATTCACGGCACGGATAAACGCAGCGAGTAACGTGTGGGTTTGACGTTCCTTATCCGGCGCCCACAACAATCCGTCTTTCATGTCCTCTCCTTAGCCCTTATCAGGGTGTGCCTGTATAAATGCATCCAGCGTTTGGCATTGTGATTCAATGCGTGTCAGGGTTGGGTAGGCCGTTAAATCAAACGCAAATCGGCGTGCATTAAACAGCTGCGCAACCAAACAAATATCGGCCAAATTGGGCGCTTCTCCGCCGATAAAGGGGCTGTCTAGTCCTTGTAGTTTGGCTTCCAAGCCATCGAACCCTTGGTTTAGCCAATGGTGATACCAAGTGATTTTGTCATCATCACTGTGGCCAAAGGGGCCGGTTAAGTATTGCAGAACCCGYAAGTTATTGAGTGGATGCACATCACAGGCAATATCGAGYGCCAGWGAKCGGCACTGGGCYTTTTGCACTGGATCAYYGGGGAGYAGTTTGACCTGYGGATAGCGCTCATCGAGGTATTCGATAATGGCCAGTGATTGGCTCAAGGTGACATCGCCATCGACCAAGGTAGGCACTAAACCGGCGGGATTGAGTGAACGATAGGCGTCACTGTGCTGGTGTTTATCCAGCAGAGAAACGGTTTCTCGTTGGTAGCTTAGGCCTTTAAGGCCAAGGGCGATGCGGACGCGGTAGGCCGCGGTCGACTTACTGTAATCATAAAGCAGCATACAAGCTCCTAGACGGCGTCAACGTCAAGCGCGCCTAGAGGTACTAGGCGCGCATCAAGGTTACTCTGCGATGTAACGGGTCACAGTTTGCTCAATGGCGCCGAAAATAGACGCATCTTGGCTGTCGCGCATATCGATAGTGACGCTATCGCCAAAGGTCATAAACGGAGTTTTTGCCTCGCCTTGGTCGATAATTTCCAGCATGCGCTTTTCGGCTAAGCAGCAAGAGCCTTTACTGCGATCGGTATTGGACACGGTGCCGGAGCCAATAATGGTCCCGGCACTGACATGACGGCTTTTCGCTACATGGGCGACCAGTTCGGCAAAATCAAAGGTCATATCGACACCGGCGTCGGGCGAGCCAAACCAGTCGCCGTTGAGGGTGACATGCATCGGCAAGTGGACTTTATGGTCGCGCCAGTGATCGCCAAGCTCATCGGGGGTAACCGCCACCGGCGAAAAAGCAGAGGCGGGCTTGGATTGGAAAAAACCGAACCCTTTGGCAAGCTCGCCGGGGATCAGGTTGCGCAGAGAAACATCGTTGACCAGCATCAGTAATTTAATGTGTTGGCCGGCTTTGTCAGCGCTTAGGTGCATGGGGACGTCATCGGTGATCACGGCAAGTTCGGCTTCAAAATCACAGCCCCACGCATCATCCACTAATTCAATCTCGTCACGCGGACCGAGAAAACCATCAGACATGCCTTGGTACATCAGTGGGTCGGTCCAAAAACTCTCTGGCATTTGTGCGCCACGTGCTTTGCGCACCAGTTCAACGTGGTTAACGTACGCGCTACCATCCGCCCACTGAAAGGCGCGGGGCAGCGGTGAATCGCAGACATTTGGGTCAAAGACAAAGGACTCACTGACTTGGTTGTCATTGAGCGCGTCGTAGCGCTGAGTCAGTTTGGGCGCAAGTGTCGCCCAATGATCGAGTGCCGCTTGTAGTGTGGGCGCAATATCGTCGGCGTGGACGGCGCGAGTAAGGTCACGAGAGACCAAAATCAATTTGCCATCACGTCCGTGTTTGAGTGAAGCCAGTTTCATTGCTTTCTCCTTCGCTATTCTGCGTCACTTGGCGTGCGCCAAGAGTAAACATAATCGGTCAGTTCGGTGGCTTTCGCCGCGTCTCCCATATCAAGTGGCATGCGGGTATCGATCATCACCGCCACTTCATCGGTCTCTTTTTTCTGATGCTTTTTGCCCGCGGCAAAGGCTTTTGGGTGAGGACCATGTGGGAAGCCACAAGGGTGTAAGGTCACCATACCGGCATCAATATTATCGCGGCTGAAAAAGTCACCTTGGTGATAGAAAAGCACTTCATCATAGTCATCGTTATTGTGGTAGAAAGGCACCTTCAGTGCGCCAGGATCGGACTCGATCGGGCGGGGGACAAAGGTACAAATCACAAAACCTTGCGCGACAAAGGTGGTGTGCGCGGATGGCGGCAAGTGATAACGATGGCTCATTAGTGGGCGGATATCTCGCCAGTTAAGCCGGAATACGGTGAGGTTGCCCTTCCAGCCTACGGCATCGAGTGGGTTATAAGGATAAGTGACACGGTTGAGCTGTTGGCGCGATTTGATCATCACCTGCCAGCTTTCGCTATCGGATTGCTGGGCTTTAAAGCTATCGTCAATACGTGCATGTTCTAACACCGCGGGGTCAAACACCGCATGCTCGCCGACAATGCCTCGTTCGGCGCTCATGTAGGAGCCATGTGTCGCTTCAATCATCAGCAAAGTAGTGGCCTCATCCGGCACCAGTCGCCAGCTGGTGGCGCGAGGAATAATCAAGTAATCGCCTTTGCTGTAGCGCAAGTGGCCGTAATCGCAATATAGCGAGCCTTCGCCCTGATGGACGAATAAGCAATCGTCGCCATCGCTGTTGCGCACCAGATAAGACATGGCGGTATCGGTGCGCCATAAGCGAACCTGAACATTGGCATTGGATAACAGCACAGGGGCATCCATTGGCGACGTGCCTTGCGTTTCAACTCGGTTGGTGTCAAAAGCATGCGGTCGCAATGGGCCTTCCCACTCACTCCAGCCCGTCGGGGGATGGCGGTGATACATATGACTGGCCGGGCCAAAAAAGCCTTCCTTGCCACATTCGCGCTCGTAGGTTCCTTCGGGAAAGTCGCAGTGGGCTTGACGTGAGGCGTCCCCTTCACGAATGGGGAATGAAAACCACTTTCGCATATCTCGCTCCTTGTGCTGGGCGGCCGTGGTCACCGGTACGGCCAAATAGTTTCAAAAGAAACAATCTATCCGTTTATACTAGCGAGCAGACAAGATAAAAAGCAACGTACTGTTAACAAATATTTTACCTTGTCTGTTCAGTATTTTTGCCGCCTAAAAACCGTAAGTGTAAACAAAGCACTACCTTTGCATCTTATCGACGCCTCTCGTAAAGTAAGGTATATGATTTCAATTGAAACTAAATGATATGACCGTTCCGCACCTAGCCCTTGACAGTTTTTTGCCCTACAAATTAGTTCACACCGCAGAGCTGGTTGCCGATAGTCTTGCGGCACGTTATGAAGCAGAGTTTGGATTGTCGCGTCCAGAATGGTGCGTGCTGGCCTCTTTGGGCGCACGGGATGGCGTGATGGCGAAAGATTTAGCCGCAGAAACGCGGTTGGATAAAGTGAGAGTGTCGCGCTTGCTTACCCGTTTAGAGCAGCATCAGTTGGTAGAGCGACGCGCGTGTCAAGGTGATCAGCGCGCCGCGTTAGTCCATTTGACCGACAAAGGCCGCACCCATTATCAGACCATTATTCCCAAGGTGTTGGAGTGGGAAAAAGCCATGCTTGAGGGACTCAGTGCGGCGCAGTATCAAGCCTTATATCAGGCATTAGATGCCTTGCAGCACCGAGTGTATCACTTGGATCAGACCGGCAGTGACGAAGCCAGTGTTTGACGGCGCAACACCACGGCATACAGGTACGCCATAATACCGGCCAGTAGATTGGCAACAGCGATTCCCGCAAACAGGCCATGGGTGCCGTTGACCATGCCGCCCAGCCACGCACAGGGCACTAAGAAAACAAACAAACGGACTAGGTTGCAGGCGAACGAATGCAGCGAACGCTTCATGGCATTCAGGCCGCCGACCAATAACATCAAGGTGCCTTGTAAGCCGTAACTGGCCGGGACCACCATCAAATAGTGGGCAATTTCTTGTTGAACCCGCACATCGTCACTGAACACATCCGCAATCAGATCGATAAAAGGCCACAGCGATAAGTACAAGGCAAATTGGAACAAGATGGCAAAGCGCATCGCACTGAACAGCGCCTGAAAGGCCCGCTGATGGTATTGGGCGCCAAAGTTTTGCGACATTAAGGGCGTAAGCGAAGACGTCATTGCCATCATCACTATTAATAAAATCGCTTCAATCCGTTGCGCGGCGCCATAGGCGGCAACGCTTTCTGTGCCTTGTGAGGCGAGCATCATCATTAATATGGCAGCTGCTGCGGGGTTGAGCGCATTGGTCATTCCAGCAGGCATGCCAATTTTAAGAATTTGACTCACATCGGTGCCGATCTGTTGCCATTGCGGCGCAATCAGTAGCTGCTCTCGTCGAGTGAGTACGATAAGTGCAGCGAGCATGGCTCCGGCCCAGCTCAAGGCACTGGCGATAGCGGCACCTTGCACGCCTAGTTCAGGGAAAGGGCCTAAACCAAAAATTAGCAAGGGGTCGAGAACGCCATTAATCAGCCCAGAGACCATCATGATTTTGGCTGGGGTTTTGGTATCACCTGTGGCACGAATGGCGGCATTACCTGCCATCGGTACCACCAATAAAGGAATCGTGAGGTACCATATCTGCATATATTCATGGATCAGTGGAAGTAAATCTTTACTGGCGCCTAATGCAGAAAAAACGGGAACAATGGTGGCAGCACCCAACCAGCCAACCAACATCACGAGCAACAAGGCCAATAATAATCCGTGGGTTGATACGCGCGCCGCATCTTGGTGATCTCCTTGGCCGAGTAAACGTCCGACAAGTGCTGCAATACCGACTCCTAACCCGAGAGTGATGGAGTTCACCGCAAAGGTGATAGGAAAGGTAAAACTCACCGCTGCCAACGCCTCTGTCCCTAGCTGCGAGATAAAAAAGGTATCAACCACGTTGAACATGATGATCGCAAACAGGCCGAACACCATTGGAATCGTCATTTTGCGCAAGGTTTGATTAATTGGAGCAGAAAGCAACCCGTGTTTATCGTTCATAGTCTCTGATCGCTGAGTTGGGACGGCTTACCCTAGCGGATCCGCATAAGGTGAGAAAGTTACGTCTCTAAAAAAAACAAAAAAATTGCTGTAAAGCCCTTGGGAAAGAAAAAGTCCGTCCCCACATAGGGAGAGACATCAGGTACCGGACGCATGTACGGCCTGTGTGCATACTTACTTCATCAAACGGAACATCATTACTAATTCAGGAGACGACCGATGAACATTCGTCCACTACATGATCGCGTTATCGTTGAGCGCCAAGAAGCTGAGTCTAAATCAGCGGGCGGCATCGTGTTAACTGGTTCTGCTGCAGAAAAATCTACCCGCGGTAAAGTACTGGCGGTAGGTAAAGGCCGTATTCTTGAAAACGGCAGTGTGCAGCCGTTGGACGTTCAAGTGGGTGACACTGTTATCTTCTCTGAAGGCTTTGGTACCAAAACCGAAAAGATCGAGGGTCAAGAGGTTTTGATCTTGTCTGAAAGCGACATTATGGCAATCGTTGAGTAATTCATTTCACCTCCAATCAATAACGTAAGAAAGGAATAAAAACATGGCTGCTAAAGACGTTAAATTTAGTGACGACGCACGTGCGAAAATGCTCGAAGGTGTGAATGTTCTGGCGGATGCCGTTCGCGTCACCCTGGGCCCTAAAGGCCGTAACGTAGTGCTCGACAAATCATTCGGTGCACCAACCATCACTAAAGATGGTGTTTCTGTTGCGCGTGAAATTGAGCTGGAAGACAAATTCCAGAACATGGGCGCGCAAATGGTGAAAGAAGTCGCTTCACAAGCCAATGATGCGGCGGGTGACGGCACGACCACAGCGACCGTATTGGCGCAGTCTATTATTAGCGAAGGCCTAAAAGCAGTTGCTGCGGGCATGAACCCAATGGATCTCAAACGTGGTATCGACAAAGCTGTCGTTGCCGCGGTGGAAGAGCTGAAAAATCTGTCTGCACCTTGCACCAGCAACAATGCTATTGAGCAAGTGGGGACTATCTCGGCAAACTCTGACCACACCGTTGGTAAGCTTATCGCACAAGCAATGGACAAAGTGGGCCGTGACGGTGTGATCACCGTTGAAGAAGGGCAGTCACTGCAAGACGAACTGAGCGTTGTGGAAGGCATGCAGTTCGACCGCGGTTACTTGTCTCCGTACTTCATCAACAACCAAGAAGCCGGTAATGTTGAACTGGATAACCCATTTATCCTACTGATCGACAAAAAAGTCTCTAACATTCGCGAACTACTGCCAACCCTTGAAGCGGTTTCTAAAGCGTCTCGTCCGCTGCTGATCATTGCAGAAGATCTTGAAGGTGAAGCGCTGGCCACCTTGGTGGTAAACAATATGCGCGGCATTGTCAAAGTGGCAGCAGTGAAAGCACCTGGTTTCGGTGATCGTCGTAAGGCGATGCTACAAGACATCGCGACCCTGACTGCAGGTACTGTCGTGTCTGAAGAGATCGGTATGGATCTTGAGAAAGTGACACTAGAAGACCTTGGCCAAGCCAAGCGTGTCACCATTACTAAAGACAACACCACAATTGTTGATGGTATTGGTGAAGAAGCGGCGATCGAAGGTCGTGTTGCTCAAATTCGTCAACAAATCGAAGACGCGACGTCTGACTACGACAAAGAAAAACTGCAAGAGCGCGTTGCCAAACTGGCTGGCGGTGTTGCGGTGATTAAAGTCGGTGCAGCGACCGAAGTTGAAATGAAAGAGAAGAAAGATCGCGTTGAAGACGCATTGCACGCAACCCGTGCTGCGGTTGAAGAAGGCGTGGTTGCCGGTGGTGGCGTTGCGCTTATCCGTGCTGCAAGCAAAGTCGGTGAGCTAAAAGGCGATAACGAAGAGCAAAATGTCGGTATCCGTGTGGCGCTACGTGCGATGGAATCACCACTGCGTCAAATCGCCACTAACGCAGGTGACGAAGATTCAGTGGTTGCGAACAACGTGAAAGCGGGTGAAAACCACTTTGGCTACAACGCATCAACTGGTGAATACGGTGACATGATCGAAATGGGTATCCTGGATCCAACCAAAGTGACGCGTAGTGCGCTTCAGTTTGCGGCATCCGTGGCTGGCCTGATGATCACCACCGAAGCCATGATTACTGATCTGCCACAAAAAGATGGCGGCGCTGATATGGGTGCTGCTGGAATGGGCGGTATGGGAGGAATGGGCGGCATGATGTAATCTGCCTCTCCTCCTTAAAGAAAAAACCCAGCTTCGGCTGGGTTTTTTCGTTCTCGGGCTGACGCCAATAACGCGACTCAGTGCGGAGACGCAGATGAAAAAATATTCATCACTGCTACACCCGAAACAATCAGTACCATGCCGATAATCGCCGCTGTATCGAGTTTTTGGTCAAAGACAAGCCAGCCAATTAAAGCAATCAATGTTACGCCAGCACCTGCCCAAATTGCATAAGCGATACCAACCGGTATAGCGCGTAGTGTCAGCGCGAGTAAATAGAAAGAAAAACTGTACCCCACTACGACTAACACCGAAGGGACGAGCTTTGAAAAGCCGTCGCTGTTTTTGAGTGACGCCGTTGCAATCACTTCTGCCACAATCGCAAACCCCAGAAAAAGCCAGTGCTTCATATCGATGACTCCCAAGTGAGAAACAGACCGATATGCTACCAGCCCCTTTTCATGATGTATGCCTCATTTTTTCTAGAGAAAGGTGAAAATTTCGACTATGTTAATAAATCCAAACAAAAACAAGCCTTGCCTGAACGTTAAAATAGACAAAAAAAGCGACTTAGTATGTTTTTTGTGCGGGTGAGTTTTTTTTTGCAAAAAGGGGTTGCGGTAAAAACTGAGATCTCTATACTGCGCTTCCTGTCGACGGGGCAACGAGACGTAAGCCACGAAATGCCAACCACGAATCGACACGCTCTTTAACAATTTGACCTATGCAATCTGTGTGGGCACTCGTTGAGAATAGACAAAAAGATTTATTCGATGARCTGAGTGACCAATTCATGTTGGTACAGCCTTGAGCTGTTTTGATTTCACTTTTTTAAAAGTGGATGCCAACAAGAGCACAGTCAATTCGTTTGTCTCGCAAGAGAYGAACAAAACAGTATTTATCGAGCCGTTTGTCTTTTCTTWGGAAAAGCAAACACCAAAACTTTAATTGAAGAGTTTGATCATGGCTCAGATTGAACGCTGGCGGCAGGCCTAACACATGCAAGTCGAGCGGAAACGGCAGTATTGAAGCTTCGGTGGATTTACTGGACGTCGAGCGGCGGACGGGTGAGTAACGGCTGGGAACCTGCCCTGACGAGGGGGATAACCGTTGGAAACGACNGGAAAAGCAAACACCAAAACTTTAATTGAAGAGTTTGATCATGGCTCAGATTGAACGCTGGCGGCAGGCCTAACACATGCAAGTCGAGCGGAAACGGCAGTATTGAAGCTTCGGTGGATTTACTGGACGTCGAGCGGCGGACGGGTGAGTAACGGCTGGGAACCTGCCCTGACGAGGGGGATAACCGTTGGAAACGACGGCTAATACCGCATAATGTCTTRRTTCGTTAGAGYYRGGACCAAAGGTGGCCTCTACATGTAAGCTATCGCGTTGGGATGGGCCCAGTTAGGATTAGCTAGTTGGTAAGGTAATGGCTTACCAAGGCRACGATCCTTAGCTGGTTTGAGAGGATGATCAGCCACACTGGGACTGAGACACGGCCCAGACTCCTACGGGAGGCAGCAGTGGGGAATATTGCACAATGGGGGAGACCCTGATGCAGCCATGCCGCGTGTGTGAAGAAGGCCTTCGGGTTGTAAAGCACTTTCAGCAGTGAGGAAGGTCGTGTASTTAATACGTGCACGGCTTGACGTTAGCTGCAGAAGAAGCACCGGCTAACTCCGTGCCAGCAGCCGCGGTAATACGGAGGGTGCGAGCGTTAATCGGAATTACTGGGCGTAAAGCGCATGCAGGCGGTTTGTTAAGTCAGATGTGAAAGCCCGGGGCTCAACCTCGGAACCGCATTTGAAACTGGCAGGCTAGAGTCTTGTAGAGGGGGGTAGAATTTCAGGTGTAGCGGTGAAATGCGTAGAGATCTGAAGGAATACCAGTGGCGAAGGCGGCCCCCTGGACAAAGACTGACGCTCAGATGCGAAAGCGTGGGTAGCAAACAGGATTAGATACCCTGGTAGTCCACGCCGTAAACGCTGTCTACTTGGAGGTTGAGGTTTTAGACTTTGGCTTTCGGCGCTAACGCATTAAGTAGACCGCCTGGGGAGTACGGCCGCAAGGTTAAAACTCAAATGAATTGACGGGGGCCCGCACAAGCGGTGGAGCATGTGGTTTAATTCGATGCAACGCGAAGAACCTTACCTACTCTTGACATCCAGCGAAGCCTTTAGAGATAGAGGYGTGCCTTCGGGAGCGCTGAGACAGGTGCTGCATGGCTGTCGTCAGCTCGTGTTGTGAAATGTTGGGTTAAGTCCCGCAACGAGCGCAACCCTTATCCTTGTTTGCCAGCACRTAATGGTGGGAACTCCAGGGAGACTGCCGGTGATAAACCGGAGGAAGGTGGGGACGACGTCAAGTCATCATGGCCCTTACGAGTAGGGCTACACACGTGCTACAATGGCAGATACAGAGGGCAGCGAGACAGCGATGTTTAGCGAATCCCTTAAAGTTTGTCGTAGTCCGGATTGGAGTCTGCAACTCGACTCCATGAAGTCGGAATCGCTAGTAATCGTGGATCAGAATGCCACGGTGAATACGTTCCCGGGCCTTGTACACACCGCCCGTCACACCATGGGAGTGGGCTGCACCAGAAGTAGATAGCTTAACCTTCGGGAGGGCGTTTACCACGGTGTGGTTCATGACTGGGGTGAAGTCGTAACAAGGTAGCCCTAGGGGAACCTGGGGCTGGATCACCTCCTTACTGACGCTATTCTTGCGAGTGTTCACACAGATTGNTTGTACACACCGCCCGTCACACCATGGGAGTGGGCTGCACCAGAAGTAGATAGCTTAACCTTCGGGAGGGCGTTTACCACGGTGTGGTTCATGACTGGGGTGAAGTCGTAACAAGGTAGCCCTAGGGGAACCTGGGGCTGGATCACCTCCTTACTGACGCTATTCTTGCGAGTGTTCACACAGATTGTATAGGTTGAAGTTATAAGAGGATATGTTCCCAAACATATCAGCGTGTCCCATTCGTCTAGAGGCCTAGGACACCGCCCTTTCACGGCGGTAACAGGGGTTCGACTCCCCTATGGGACGCCATTGGGTTGTTAGCTCAGTTGGTAGAGCAGTTGACTTTTAATCAATTGGTCACAGGTTCGAATCCTGTACAACCCACCATTTCTCAGACGCGGGGCTATAGCTCAGCTGGGAGAGCGCTTGCATGGCATGCAAGAGGTCGGCGGTTCGATCCCGCCTAGCTCCACCAAGTCTGAAAGATGGGCGATTAGCTCAGTTGGGAGAGCACCTCCCTTACAAGGAGGGGGTCACTGGTTCGAGCCCGGTATCGCCCACCACGCTTTAAAGGTTTTTGYTTRAGAATCTTTAGAACGTGGTTTATTTAGCAATAAACGACATGCTCTTTAACAATCTGGAAAGCTGACAAGTCATTCTTTAAGAATGACAGTAAAGTTCTCAATCAGTGACATATCATGTCACTCACACAATCAAGTGTGCTTGGACTTTGTCTTATTGAATCAATAACGACAAAGCTTCTATTTGAGTCCGGCAAAAACAAAACCTTAATTGGTTGATGATTCAACACTCAGTGGTTTTGCGACGTAGATTTCTTTTTTAGGCAACGCRCGCGAGACTTTTGYCGCCGGGAGCGTAACGTGTTACGTGACCAAGCAAAAGTTAAGCAAGAGGCAGCATAAAAGAGAAAGATCGAGCAAAAAAGACCTCTTGGGGTTGTATGGTTAAGTAATTAAGCGTAGACGGTGGATGCCTTGGCAGTCAGAGGCGATGAAGGACGTATTAACTTGCGAAAAGCCCAGATAAGGCAGTAAAAGCCATTTGAATCTGGGATATCCGAATGGGGAAACCCACCTGCATAAGCAGGTATCTTAGCGTGAATACATAGCGCTAAGAGGCGAACTCGGGGAACTGAAACATCTAAGTACCCGGAACATGGGGGGACCATCCTCCAAGGCTAAATACTCCTGACTGACCGATAGTGAACCAGTACCGTGAGGGAAAGGCGAAAAGAACCCCTGTGAGGGGAGTGAAATAGAACCTGAAACCGTCTACGTACAAGCAGTGGGAGCCTCCTTTGWGGGGTGACCGCGTACCTTTTGTATAATGGGTCAGCGACTTAATGTTAGTAGCAAGGTTAACCGCATAGGGGAGCCGTAGGGAAACCGAGTCTTAACTGGGCGTRTAGTTGCTAGCATTAGACCCGAAACCGAGTGATCTAGCCATGGGCAGGTTGAAGGTTGAGTAACATCAACTGGAGGACCGAACTCACTAACGTTGAAAAGTTAGGAGATGACCTGTGGCTAGGGGTGAAAGGCCAATCAAACTCGGAGATAGCTGGTTCTCCCCGAAAGCTATTTAGGTAGCGCCTCGGACGAACACTACTGGGGGTAGAGCACTGTTAAGGCTAGGGGGTCATCCCGACTTACCAACCCTTTGCAAACTCCRAATACCAGTAAGTGCTATCCGGGAGACACACGGCGGGTGCTAACGTCCGTCGTGGAGAGGGAAACAACCCAGACCGCCAGCTAAGGTCCCAAAGTTATCGCTAAGTGGGAAACGATGTGGGAAGGCTCAGACAGCCAGGATGTTGGCTTAGAAGCAGCCATCATTTAAAGAAAGCGTAATAGCTCACTGGTCGAGTCGGCCTGCGCGGAAGATGTAACGGGGCTAAGCGATACACCGAAGCTGCGGCAATGTCCTTATGGATATTGGGTAGGGGAGCGTTGTGTAAGCYGTTGAAGGTGTGCTGAGAGGCATGCTGGAGGTATCACAAGTGCGAATGCTGACATGAGTAACGATAAWGGGGGTGAAAAACCTCCWCGCCGGAAGACCAAGGGTTCCTGTCCAACGTTAATCGGGGCAGGGTAAGTCGGCCCCTAAGGCGAGGCCGAAAGGCGTAGTCGATGGGAAACGGGTTAATATTCCCGTACTGCTRCTTACTGCGATGGGGGGACGGAGAAGGCTAGGTGGGCCTGGCGATGGTTGTCCAGGTTCAAGGGTGTAGGCTGTAATCTTAGGCAAAYCCGGGATTACRYACGGTCGAGACCCGATGTCGAGCCACCAAGGTGGTGAAGTCATTGATGCCATGCTTCCGGGAAAAGCCTCTAAGCTTCAGGTAAGTAGGAACCGTACTCCAAACCGACACAGGTGGTCGGGTAGAGAATACCAAGGCGCTTGAGAGAACTCGGGTGAAGGAACTAGGCAAAATGGTACCGTAACTTCGGGAGAAGGTACGCTGCCCACGGTGAAGTCCCTTGCGGATGGAGCTATGGGCAGTCGCAGATACCAGGTGGCTGCAACTGTTTATTAAAAACACAGCACTGTGCAAAATCGAAAGATGACGTATACGGTGTGACGCCTGCCCGGTGCCGGAAGGTTAATTGATGTGGTTATCGCAAGAGAAGCCATTGATCGAAGCCCCGGTAAACGGCGGCCGTAACTATAACGGTCCTAAGGTAGCGAAATTCCTTGTCGGGTAAGTTCCGACCTGCACGAATGGCGTAATGATGGCCACGCTGTCTCCACCCGAGACTCAGTGAAATTGAAATCGCAGTGAAGATGCTGTGTACCCGCGGCTAGACGGAAAGACCCCGTGAACCTTTACTACAGCTTGGCACTGAACATTGAGCCTACATGTGTAGGATAGGTGGGAGGCTTTGAAACGGCGACGCCAGTTGYYGTGGAGCCATCCTTGAAATACCACCCTTGTATGTTTGATGTTCTAACTTAGCCCCSTWATCSGGGGTGAGGACAGTGCCTGGTGGGTAGTTTGACTGGGGCGGTCTCCTCCCAAAGYGTAACGGAGGAGCACGAAGGTGGGCTAATCACGGTCGGACATCGTGAGGTTAGTGCAATGGCATAAGCCCGCTTAACTGCGAGAGTGACGGCTCGAGCAGGTACGAAAGTAGGTCATAGTGATCCGGTGGTTCTGAATGGAAGGGCCATCGCTCAACGGATAAAAGGTACTCCGGGGATAACAGGCTGATACCGCCCAAGAGTTCATATCGACGGCGGTGTTTGGCACCTCGATGTCGGCTCATCACATCCTGGGGCTGAAGTCGGTCCCAAGGGTATGGCTGTTCGCCATTTAAAGTGGTACGCGAGCTGGGTTTAGAACGTCGTGAGACAGTTCGGTCCCTATCTGCCGTGGGCGTTGGATGATTGAGGGGAGCTGCTCCTAGTACGAGAGGACCGGAGTGGACGAACCGCTGGTGTTCGGGTTGTGTCGCCAGGACCATAGCGCTTTGGACCCACCTGATCCCATGCCGAACTCAGTAGTGAAACGAAGCAGCGCCGATGGTAGTGTGGGGTCTCCCCATGTGAGAGTAGGACATCGCCAGGCTTGCTTTCTTGTTTTCAGATTTTTGAAAAAATCTGAAGGCAAAAACGAGTTTAATCATCAAAGCAATGATATGTAAGACTTTGATGAGAAAGAAATACAAAGCCCTGACCTAACGGTCGGGGCTTTTTTGTATCTTTAATCTTTGATGAAAAACCAATAGAGCCCTGGCCTGACGGTCAGGGCTTTTTGTTGTAATGAGTCTTCAATGCAGACTTTAGTGATGATAAATGCGGTGATAATAAAGCGGCTAAAGGTAACCCGTTGCTCTGATCTTACTCACGTGTTTTATATGCGTGATAGACCGCGAAGCGTCGAGTCTTGGCGATCGATTCACACTGTCCGAGACTGTCTTTAATTATCGGCGGATAGCGTAAGAAACTATTGGCCACCACAATGAGCTGGCCACCTTTGGAGAGGTGAGAGGGGACGTTACGTAACAAAGACTCGGTTGGTGAGTAGCGTGTATCCAGTCCATCATGGAAAGGAGGATTACTAATGATAGTATTAAATGTCGCCTCAACACCATCAAGCATATCTGAAGGTAAAACTTGCCCATCTAAGCCGTTGGCGGCAAGTGTGGCTTTGCTTGATGCAATGGCGAGGTAATTAACATCCACAAGCGTCACTTGGCAATCAGGATAAGTAGCAAGGATATAGCTACCTATCACGCCTGCGCCGCAACCTACGTCTAATACGTTTCCTTTGATCGACGGAAGATGACGAAGCAACAACTCGGTACCGTCATCTAAACTTTTTTGGCTAAATACGCCGGGTAACGCACGAATGGTCAGTGACGTCTCGCCGAGGGTTAATGGGTAGTCAGTAAACCACGCTTCCAACGAAAAAGAGCTCGCAGGGGTGTGGCAGGTGCCGTAATACATACTGCAGCGCCGCGCAGCATCGTATTTGCTAATAGACCCGTAGGGAGCGAAGCGTTTTTCAATGCTTTTGATGCCACTACGGTTTTCACCCACTACCATCCAATCAACCTCTTTCCCCAATGCGTGTGTCAACATTGCGAGTAAGTAATCAGCTTCTGCTTTTGCTTTAGGCCAATAAAATAAGACCAGATCGATGGGATGATCGATATCGAGTGTCGCGCCTGCATGAACAGTAATCGACGCTTTTTTCTGGCGTGTGGCGAAACCGTGATGCGTCGTAAAGACAGTGACGCTTGCGGCACGTTGCGATAATTGTTGGACAAAGTCATCTTCGAGCTCTCCTGCCAACAGCAGGTGTTTATTATCAAACAACGGAAGGTGACGCTGAGCAATTTCACTGGGGGCCGTGAGGGTCATGATTGTTCTCTTTGCATTATCGACGGTAATAAAGCGCACCGAAATAACCTGGCGCGTCGGGAGTCGAATTTTCCCACAAAGCACGCACCAGGCCAATCTTTAACGGGTTAGGCGTTGTCTTGGCGATCAAGGAAGTGTGCAAACTCGAGCTCATACATCCGGAATAACACCAATGTTAATGAGAAAATAATCGGACCGTAAATTAACCCCATTAAGCCAAAGAGGTGCAAACCGCCCAACAATGAGAAAAAGATAAGCAGGGTGTTCATGCCAGAGTTTCCCTGCATCAAAAAAGGGCGAAGCAGATTATCAATGGAGCCCACAACCACAACGCTCCATACTAAAAGCGCGAGCGCCCACTGCCAGTCACCGATTACTGCGAGATATAGCACCGTTGGTAACCAGATAAGTGCTGTCCCTATCACAGGAATAAAAGAGGCAAAGGCCATCATGGTGCCCCAAAAAAGGGCCGGTAAGCCTACCGCCCACATCGCTAGGCCGCCTGCAGCACCTTGTGCTAAAGCAGTGAGGAATGAACCGAGAACAGCCGATTTGGCGACTTTCTCCACTTCATCAAGCAGTTGGTCTTCTTGACTACGTGACAAAGGGATAACATGACGCAGTGTTTGGATAATGTTGTCGTGATCGCGCAGTAAAAAGAACAGCACAAATAACATCAGCATAAAGGTGATAAAAAAGTTAGTGACATCGCCCAGTACCCCAGAGCTGAACTCAAGCATTTGACCGCTAAAAGAGGACATCCACGCGGCCAGTTTTTTAACCGTCTCTTGAGGGTCGATGACATCAAACGGTAGCCACTGATTGACAAAGTGTAAGGCTGATTGTATCTGCGGGTTATTGATCAGTTGCCTGGCCCCGCCGTTATTGAGCCATTCATAGCTACGAGTGAAAAAGCTCACACCTTGATCGATGATCGCACCCGCCACGACAGTGAGTGGAATAAAGATGATAAAGGTGATCAGGATGCAAGATAAGACCGATGCGGTATTGGGTCGCTGACCAATCTTTTCTTCGATGCGTTTATGGACGGGGAAGAACAGCAACGACACGATAAAGGCGAGCACAATCGCACCAATATAGGGCTCGATCAAAAGGTAACAGGCGTAAACGGCGATAATAAGGGCCGCAATTAAGGTCCAATGCTTGGGCTCGACGCGAAATGACGGAGTCACAGAGATATCCTTTTTAGCTTGTTGAATGATAGGGCTCGCCTTATGTACCGGCGCCTAATTTATAGGCACCTTAACACATCGTTTGTTGCATTAGTCAGCTAAAAAAATGGCCAGCAGATCATTGAGAAATAATTTACCTTTTGGCGTGATTTGCCAATGGGTGTTTGTTTCTGTGATTAAGCCTTGCTCAGAAGCTTGAGAGATAGGCGCGGCGAGATGTGACAGCGGTAGCCCAGTGTGACTGACAAAATCAGCTTTGGGGCAGGGCTCGAGCAAGCGAAAACGGTTCATAAAAAACTCAAACGCAAGATCGGTATGTTTTACCCACTGGCTGTCGGTGAGGTAGGCTTTGTCTGGATCGAGGTAGCCACGCGGGTGTTTCACTTTGACGGTACGAAGTAAACGAGGTTGGTCATCCTCTAGCAAGGTCAGTTTGCCATGTGCGCCGCAGCCAACTCCTAAATAATCCCCAAAACGCCAGTAGTTGAGGTTATGTGCACATTGGTGGCCTGGCAGACTATAGGCGGAGGTCTCGTACTGAACATATCCCGCATCGCTCAGTCGTTGATGGCCTTGATCAAAAATGTCCCACAAGGTGTCTTCTTCTGGCAGGGTGGGCGGCTTAGAGTAAAACTGAGTATTAGGCTCGATAGTCAGTTGATACCAAGAAATATGCGGCGGCTTCAGTGCAATGGCTTGCTCCAAATCGCTGAGTGCTTCTTGTTCTGATTGATCGGGCAAACCATGCATTAGATCGAGATTAAAACTCGTCAGTCTCGCTTGGTGGGCAAGGTGAGCTGCCCGTTCTGCCTCACCAGGGCCATGAATACGGCCTAGCCGGGTAAGCTTATCGGCAGAAAAGCTTTGTACGCCAATGGATATACGAGTCACGCCCGCTTGGCGATAGCCAATAAATTTATCGGCCTCGACGGTGCCCGGATTGGCCTCCATGGTGACTTCCATATTGTTACTCGGGGTCAGTCGCGCATTGATCCCGGCGAGCAAACGCTCAATCTGAGCGGGCGACATCAGGCTGGGTGTGCCGCCACCGATAAAAATAGAGTGCAGTGGACGCGTGACTATTGAGGGATAAGCGGCCAGGTCGGTGTCGAGATCGTCGAGCAACGCATCGATATAATCGTCTTCTGGGATCGCGCCTTTTTGCGTGTGTGAGTTAAAGTCACAATACGGGCATTTTTGTACACACCACGGGATGTGTACATACAAACTTAATGGGATCATGGGTTATTGCGACGCTTTTAAGGCTTGAAATAGGGCGTTGAGGGCTTGACCGCGATGTGAGCGTTGTTTTTTCTCTGACGCAGGCATTTCGGCAGCGGTGCATTGCTGATCATGGGGCAAAAATACTGGATCGTAGCCAAAGCCGTTGTCACCTTGTGGTGCATGGGCAATTTGACCTTCCCAAACGCCATGACAGACCAATGGCGTCGGATCATTCGCGTGGCGCATGTACACCAATACGCAATGAAAACGTGCTTGGCGTGCATGGGTATCAGTATCATGCATTGCGTCGAGTAGCTTGGCGACATTATCGGCATCATTGGCGTCATCGCCAGCATAGCGAGCTGAATAGACGCCAGGTGCGCCTTTTAGCGCATCCACCTCAAGGCCTGAATCATCGGCGATGGCTGGAAGCCCGGTCAGTTTCGCCGCGTGGCGGGCTTTAATGATGGCATTTTCAATAAAAGTGGTCCCTGTTTCGTCAGCTTCTGTCACCGCAAAATCACTTTGCGGCAGAACCTCAAAACCAAATTCGCCGAGTAGCCCGGCCATTTCTTTTACTTTGCCTGCATTGCCGGTTGCCAGCACAACTTTATTCATGTCGGTTACCTATGTGTTTGTCACCCTGTTAAGGGGTATCGACGTAAAACGTGTAATTATAGTCGAAGGAGGCACTGCGATTGCCCGCTGCGTTGAGATCAATCTGGAATTGATAGGTTTCCTCATCATCAGCGGCAAAGGTCGCAATGTAATAAATCGCGTCGCCTTCGCGGATCTCGGTAAAATCTAGCTCTCGACTGTTACCCACCAAGTTTTTGACTTGGCCTTGGACCTTGGCGGCAATCGCCGGTTTTCCAAGCTGCATGGTGTCGAGAACCGCGATATTAACCAACCCGCGATAGTCGCTGCGGGTAATATCATATTGCTTGGCGATGTCAGGGGTTAAAAACGTCGTTGATAAGGTGTTGTAGTGCACCTCTAATTCGCCGATTTCTTTAAACTGGCCCGCCCAAGCTGGAGTAATAAGCAAACTCAATACCATGCTGAGCGCTGCTATTATCTGACGCATAATCATTCCTTGTGATAAAGTAAGGTATCAATACATACGGGTGCCTGAGTACGATCCGCCGTACTGCTGAGGTACCCGTTAGCTTTAATTACTTGTGTGAGCGAATTCAATACGCCCTTGTGGGCTATTTACTTATAGCACCTACCAGACAGGCTTTCCTATATTGCTAGCCAATTAGCGGCTTGTTAGATAAGCTCTCAATGGATCTAGCCAATCAAGCCCTACCATATCGCCAATTGATATATCGATAAATTGCAGACCGATAAAGATCACCAAAATACTGAGATCCAGTCCACCGATAGGAGGGAGGATGCGACGCACTGGGGCGCAAACCGGTTCGGTTAATTGATGGAACACTTGCTCTACAGGGTTATTGCCTTGGCTTACCCAGCTGAGAATGGCACGTAGGATCAGCACCCAAAACAGCAGTTTACCGGCTGCTTTAAGCAGTGCAATAGCAGAAAAGCCGAACAGTCCTGAGTTGACTGTTAGTGCACCGCCTGTGATGATATCCAGTGCCACAAATTTAGCGACCATCAGCAGATAAGCAAAGAGGACGGTCGCGAGATCTAATCCACCGAGCGCGGGAACCATCCGGCGCAGTGGACCCACAACAGGTTGGGTCGCCTTCACCACAAATTGAGAGAACGGGTTATAAAAATCGGCCCGAGACCATTGTAGCCATATGCGGAGTAACACCACCATGATGTAAAGATCAAACGCAGTGTTGATCAGAAAGGTCATTGCATTCATATCGTCGCCTTAGTGATTAAAATTCTTGTTCCATTTGCTCAGCACGGCTCACCGCCGCCTGCATGGCCTGTGCGACTATGTCGCTAATATTGTGCTGCTCGAATACTTGCAACGCTTCTGCGGTGGTTCCTCCTTTTGAAGTCACCTGCTCGCGTAGTTCTCCAAGCGTGGTGTCTGGGTTCGCGGCCACCATTTCTGCCGCTCCCAGTGCGGCTTGTTGTACCAACGCCCTTGCTTGCTGGTCAGTAAAACCTTGGCGAATGGCTTCTTGCTGCATGGCTTCCATAAAGCGGAAAAAATAGGCCGGCGCACTGCCTGCAGCCGCAATCACACCATTGATACTCGCCTCATTCTCGACCCAGCAGACTTCACCCACCGCTTTCATCAGCGCGGAGGCATAGTCTTGATCACCCGTCGTCACACCCGGTGATGCGTACAGGCCGCTCATGCCTTTACCCACCAGCGAAGGCGTATTCGGCATCACGCGCACCAGATTAAGTGACGTACCAGCCATTTGATTAAGACGGGCAACATTGATGCCAGCGGCTATTGAGATCACCATTTTCGACGACCAATCGACCGCTGGCAAGTCGCTTAATACTTTTGCCATTAATTGGGGCTTTACCGCTAAAACGATCACTTCCGCTTGTTGGCAAGCAAGGAGGTTGTTTGTGGTGGTTTGGATCCCGTATTGCGTTGTCAGCACATCGTTAGGATGCGCGCTGGGTGACGCGGCTGTAATGGCTGAGGCGGGATATCCTGCATCCACGAGTCCGGCAATGATGGATCGAGCCATGTTGCCAGCCCCAATAAAGGTGAGAGGGCGATGTTCCATGTATTCGGTTCCTGTTGTTCTCATCATTCTGTGTAGGTGTCGTTAGCGGTAATCACGTGCACCAAAAACGGCGGTGCCGATTCTTACCATGGTACTGCCACATGCAATGGCAGCTGCCATATCACCGCTCATACCCATCGATAAGGTATCAATAGTCGGCGTGTGTGCGTGGAGCGAATTAAACGCGGTCGCTAAAGGCTCAAACGCGGCACATTGGCGCTGATAATCTGTTTCCGGTTGAGGGATCGACATGAATCCTCGCACGGTGAGGTTGGGTAAAGCCCGCATTGATTCAATCAAATCCATGGCTTCATCCAGTGTTATGCCTGATTTAGACGCCTCACCGCTGGTATTCACTTGTACTAAAACGTTGAGTGGCGGCAAATGCGCGGGACGTTGCTCACTCAGACGTTTAGCAATTTTTAACCGATCGACTGAGTGTACCCAATCAAAGTGGCTGGCGATCAAGCGCGTTTTGTTCGACTGAATTGGACCAATAAAGTGCCACTCAATCTTTGTGTTTGGGGCATGTGTGGCAAAGTGCTCCACTTTTTCGACGCCTTCCTGCACGTAGTTTTCGCCAAATGCGGTTTGACCTGCGGCCACGGCCTCTGCGATCGCCTCGACGGGTTTTGTTTTACTCACCGCAAGCAACTGCACCGAATGATCGGGTTGGCCGCATTTTTGGGTGGCGAGGTCTATTTGTTCCCTGACCTGTTCAATATTCTGCTTAATATTACACATACCTGATTCTACGAGGAAAATGAATGGAAATTACTGAGCTATTGGCCTTTAGTGTAAAGCATCGTGCGTCAGATCTACATCTTTCTGCGGGCGTGCCACCAATGGTGCGGGTAGATGGCGATGTGCGCAAGCTCAGTCTACCTGCGCTCAATCATCAAGTGGTCGAGCAATTGATTATCGCTGTGATGAATCCCCAGCAACGCCAAACGTTTGTAACCGAATGGGAGGTGGATTTTTCGTTTGAGCTGGCCTCGGTTGGCCGGTTTCGGGTGAACGCTTTTCATCAGCAACATGGGTGCGCGGCGGTATTTCGGGTTATCCCAGAGGCGCTGCCAACCTTGGAAGCGTTAAACGCGCCTTCTGTCTTAACAGAGCTCGCGTCGCTCACTCAGGGGCTGGTACTCGTGACTGGGCCGACGGGATCGGGAAAATCAACGACGTTGGCAGCGATGGTTGATCATATTAATCGTCATCAACAAAAGCATATTCTTACTATTGAAGATCCGATCGAGTTCATTCACTCGCCGCAACAAAGCTTAGTGAATCAGCGGGAAGTGAATCGTGATACGCAATCCTTTCAGCAGGCGCTGCGTTCGGCCTTACGGGAGGATCCAGATGTGATTCTGGTCGGCGAGCTACGAGACTTAGAGACAATAAGCTTAGCATTGACGGCCGCAGAAACTGGCCATTTAGTCTTTGCCACGTTACATACCGCGAGTGCGGCGAAAAGCGTTGACCGGATTATCGATGTGTTTCCAGGGAGTGATAAGCCCTTGGTTCGCTCTATGTTGTCTGCCTCTTTGCAGGCGGTAGTATCGCAGCAGCTCGTCAAAAACACTCAGGGCCGACGGGTCGCTGCGTATGAAATTATGAAAGCCACCCCTGCGATTGCTAACCTTATCCGTGAAGACAAGGTGGCGCAGATGACCTCCATGATGCAAACAGGCGTCGCTCAGGGAATGCAAACTATGGAGCAGGCGATAACACGGCTGACCGACCAAGGAATTATTCCGAGGCGTGAAACGGCTCAGCATATTGGCGCTCAAACCAGCTTTCAATAATCACAACGGCTGACTGGGCGTCGACAGCTCCTTTACCTAAGGCTTTGTAGCCGCCTTGTTCAAAAAGTGCTGCGCGGGCTTCGCGTGTTGATAGGCGCTCATCATGTAACGAGACCGGGAAACCAAAGCGCCCATGTAAGCGATTGGCAAATTTTTTCGCTCTGGGTGTAATGGTATCGAGAGGTTCACCTTGTAAATCTAATGGCAGCCCAACCACTAAATAATCAGGTTGCCATTCTTTTAATAGGGCATCAATGTCATCCCAGTTAGGAATACCATCGCGTGCTTTCAAAGCGCATAAAGGGCGAGCGGTGCCGGTTAACGACTGACCGATGGCAACACCAATGCTTTTTACCCCGTAATCAAAACCCATCACGGTTTGTGCGTTCATGCGTGTCCTACTTGTGAAGAAAGGTTGGCGGCGTCAATGCCGAGTTGGTCGAGCGCTTTTTGCCAACGTTGGTGAACAGGGGTATCAAAAATTACGCTGGGATCGGCCTCCAGTGTGAGCCAACTATTTTCGGCTAACTCTTGTTCAAGCTGTCCGGCCTCCCAGCCTGCATAACCCAAGGCCACCAAAAATTGCTCTGGCTGTTGCTCGGTCCCGAGAATCGATAAGATATCTTTTGAGGTGGTCACGGCTAATTGATCCGATACGGGCACACTGGTGCCATACGAACAATTGGCCGGATGCAGCACAAATCCTCGATCTTCAGACACCGGCCCGCCAAATAAAACGGATTGGGTCAGACTTTCGGTTGTATTGGAAAGCGGCACGTCGCGCTCTACCTCAATTTGGTCCAGCATTTTACCCACGGACAAGTTAATAGGGTGATTGATCATTAACCCCATGGCGCCGTCATGATTATGCTCACACACGTAGATAACACCCTGTTGAAAACGGCTATCGGCCATGCTCGGCATTGCGATTAAAAAATGATTTTTCAGATCCATATCGCCGTCTCCTGTTCGTACGCTTACGTTGAGTATGCGCAAAAAATGTGTATTTAGACAATCATAGAGGCGCAATGCGCCTCATTTTTTATTGGCAGCGTTGGGCGATCGCTTCCATCAGGATGTCGCCTACGGAAATATCATACGC
>NZ_MUFH01000004.1:0-43169 GCF_001996115.1 Salinivibrio sp. MA427 | reverse complement strand
CCCTAACGCTTGGCGTTAAGTGGACGGCTATCTTAATCTTTTAAAAACTCACGTCAAGCGTTTATTTTTATTTGATTTTTTACTTCAACATGGCGCTGAGCGCTTGCCCTACGTGCCGTGTCGATGGAGGCGCATTATAGGGAAGCTGATCAGATTGGCAACCCCTTTTTAGTGGTTTTTTAGAAAAAAACTGTCACTCGCTGTTTTTTTGCTCGCTAGAGTGTAAAACTGGTAACAAAGTCAGCGTTATCTGACATTGTATAGCGATATAAAGAGGGATTTGTGATGGCAAAACAGCTGCGCGCTTATAAAGGCATGACGCCTCAGCTTGGCGAACGCGTCTATATTGATGAATCCAGTGTATTGGCTGGCGATATTACGCTAGGCGATGATGTGAGTATTTGGCCGCTGGTTGCGGCGCGTGGTGACGTGAACCATATCCAGATTGGCGCACGAACCAATGTACAAGATGGTTCAGTCCTTCATGTCACCCATAAAAATGCCGAAAACCCACAAGGTTACCCGCTGATCATTGGCGAAGAAGTGACAATCGGCCACAAGGTTATGTTGCATGGCTGCCGGATTGGCAACCGAGTCCTCGTGGGAATGGGGACGATTATTCTTGATGACGCTGTCATAGAAGATGAAGTGCTGATTGGCGCTGGCAGTTTAGTCCCACCAGGAAAACGCTTAGAGAGCGGCTACCTTTATGTTGGCTCACCGGTCAAACAGGTCCGCCCCCTCACTGACAAAGAGCGTGCTTATTTTGCCCGCTCAGCGCAAAACTATGTCGACACCAAAGACATCTACCGCTGCGAGCACTAGATCACCAAGCTGCCATCGGGTTCAAACGCTTCTGATTCGATGGCCGCTTCCATTTGCTCTTCAATATCAAACCATACCTGTTCGACGATCGCCTGCGCATTATCCGTGTCCACCGCACAGCCGGCGAGCGCAGATAAGGTGGTAAAGCGGACAGCGCATGTTAGCAATGCACCATTAAGCTGGCCGTAAAAACAAACACGGGCCTTTGCCGTATCGACCTGCGCTTCGTCCGCAGCCAGAATAAGGGACTGATTCATCGATTGAGTGCCTCTCTTAACTGCTCGCGCACACGTTCGGTTTGTGGCCGACAGCCGCGCCATATAGCAAAGCTTTCCGCCGCTTGTTCCACCAGCATGCCCAAGCCGTCTAAACACCGCCCTGCTCCTTGGCGTTGCGCCCATTGGTTGCTGGTTGTGCTGCCAGCTTGATACACCATGTCATAGACAGTGGTCGCTGGGCCAATCGCTCCTTGCGGGAGAGGGGGATAGCTTTGATGTAAGCTTGCCGAGGTCGCATTAATGATCACATCAACAGGCGCCGCCACAGGTTTATCCACGGCATGACTGGCGATCGGTCCGGCCTCACCAAATGCAGCGGCTAATTGCTGGGCTTTTTGCTCGGTGCGATTGACAATCATCAGCGATGCTGGCGCTTGCTCCAGTAAAGGAAGCAACACACCCCGTGCGGCACCGCCCGCTCCCACGACTATAATGCGCTTATCGYGCAGTGCCACATGGTGGTGGTGTAAGTCAGTCACCAAACCGGCGCCATCGGTGTTATCACCGAGTAGAGAGCCATCGCTTTGCTTAACCAGCGTATTCACGGCACCGGCGCGGCGGGCACGCTCTGTCAGTGTATCAGCCCAATCATACGCTTGCTGTTTAAAAGGCACGGTCACATTGGCGCCGCGCCCTCCTTGCGCAAAAAACGCCTGCATGGTGGTCACAAAGCCTTCAAGCGGCGCCTCAATGGCTTGATAGTCGATGTCTTGTTGGGTTTGTGTCGCAAACGCGGCGTGGATCTGCGGCGACTTACTGTGGCCAATCGGGTGGCCGACCACGCAATAACGATCGGTCATTGGTTACCACTCCCTCGGTTTAAGGTAGTCGCGATAGAGTCTCGCTTCCGGCGCATCGTCATCAGGTGACCAATTATATTCCCAACGCGCCATCGGCGGCATCGACATCAGAATAGATTCGGTACGCCCACCGCTTTGCAAGCCAAATAGCGTGCCTCTGTCATACACCAAGTTAAACTCAACATAGCGTCCGCGACGGTAAAGCTGAAAATCGCGTTCACGCTCACCATAGGGCGTAGCTTTGCGGCACTGTACAATCGGCAGATAGGCATCGATAAAACCTTTTCCAACCGCTTGGGTGTAGGCAAAGCACTGTTCGAATGGCCATTGGTTCAAATCATCAAAGAAAAGCCCGCCGACGCCACGGGTTTCATCGCGATGGGGCAGATAAAAATAGCGATCGCACCATGCTTTGTGATCAGCGTACACGCTATCACCAAAGGGCGCGCACAAGGCTTTGGCGGTCTCATGCCAGTGCTGGCAGTCTTCCTCGAACGGATAGAAAGGCGTGAGGTCAAAGCCACCGCCAAACCACCACACAGGATCAGCGCCTTCTTTTTCGGCAATGAAAAACCGCACGTTCGCGTGTGAGGTTGGCACGTATGGGTTATGAGGATGGATCACTAACGACACCCCCATGGCCTCAAAACAGCGCCCGGCGAGCTCCGGACGGTGTGCTGTCGCCGAAGCAGGCATTTGATCGCCAAATACATGCGAGAAGTTCACTCCCGCTTGTTCAAACACGTGGCCCTGACGCAGGACGCGACTACGGCCACCGCCCCCTTTCTCACGCTCCCACGCATCTTCAATAAAGTGCGCTTGACCATCTTGTTGCGCAAGCTGTTGGCAAATATCATCTTGAAGCTGGAGGAAAAAAGCCTTCACGGCTTGCTTATCAATTGTCGACTGACCGTGTGCCACGCTCACATCCTTTGTTACTGAGACTATGTGTGTACTTTACCTGATCCACGCAGTGGGATCTTAACGGAATTTCATCTCCCACCGCTGACGCAAACGTTTTCCTTGCGATGAAATCTGGGTATAATTCACGCCACGCTCAGCTTAACTTATTCACGCTTGTCATCAAGAAGGACGTATTATGACTGTCGGTATCATCATGGGCTCGCAATCCGATTGGCCTACCATGACACATGCAGCGGCTATGTTGGATCACTTTGCTATCCCTTACGAAACCCGTATTGTCTCCGCCCATCGCACGCCACAGTTACTTGCCGACTATGCCCAGCAAGCGGCTGAGCGCGGGATTAAAGTGATTATTGCCGGCGCCGGTGGTGCCGCCCATCTACCCGGGATGACTGCCGCACACACCAGCCTGCCGGTACTCGGCGTACCGGTCCAGTCGAAAGCGTTAAAAGGCATGGACTCATTGCTTTCGATTGCTCAAATGCCAAAAGGCGTGGCGGTGGGCACGCTCGCTATTGGTGAGGCAGGCGCCGCGAATGCAGGCCTCCTTGCGGCACAAATTCTCGCCACTGCCGACCCTAATTTGATGGCAAAAGTGGATGCGTTTCGCCAAACGCAAACTGAAGCCGTTCTCGCTCAACCCAACCCACAAGGGTAAGGCCATGAATATTCTGGTGTTAGGCGCGGGACAACTGGCCCGGATGATGGCATTAGCCGGCGCGCCGCTCAATCTTATCGTCAGTGCTTATGATGTGCGCAGCGGCGACATTATCCATCCTTTAACCCAGCAGCCACTCGGTCAAGGGCTCGATACCGCGATAGCCGGCGCGGATATTATCACCGCTGAATTTGAACATATTCCTGCCAACATTTTGCATCAATGCGAGCAAAGCGGAAAGTTACGCCCCAGTGCGCAGGCAATTTTAACCGGTGGCGACCGTCAAATAGAGAAAGCCTTATTGATGCAAGCTGGGGTGGCTAACGCGCCATACCGTGTGGTGTATACACAGGCGGATTTGGAAAAGGCCGTCGATGCACTGGGCGCGCCCTTGGTGTTAAAAAGCACGCTCGATGGTTATGACGGCAAAGGGCAATGGCGCTATCGTGATGGTGATGATCTCAGCGCATTATGGGCCGAATTGGACGCCTTTCTTGCCGCGCCCGAGCAGCGCGATGGCCAGGCGATCATTGCTGAGACCATGATCCCTTTTGAGCGTGAAGTGTCACTAATTGGTGTACGTGGTGCCAATGGCGAATTTGCCAGCTACAGCCTAACCCAAAACCATCACCACAACGGCGTACTGACTTTGTCGGTGGCACGGCCTGACGAACAGGGTTTGCAGTTACAAGCGGCTGAAATGGTGAAAAAGATTGCCGACACACTCAATTACGTGGGTGTGCTCGCGGTCGAATTTTTTGATGTTGACGGTCGCTTGCTGGTGAACGAAATCGCACCTCGAGTCCATAACTCGGGCCACTGGACCCAGCAAGGTAGCGCCTGTTGTCAGTTTGAAAACCACTTGCGTGCGGTCAGCGGCTTACCGCTTGGCGCTACCCGTTTGGTTCAGCCCACTGCGATGATCAATATTTTGGGTCAAGGTAGTGTCCCGCTTGCGACCTATCGCGACGCCCATGTGCATTGGTACAATAAAACGCCTCTCCCGGGGCGCAAAGTGGGCCATATCAATGTCACGGCCACCTCGAACGCCGAGCTTGCCACCACGTTAGCGAGCCTCGCCAGCTACCTGCCCGACGACACCTTTCACGGTTTACAGTCCGCCGCGTTAGCACTGGCCGCACAAGCCGATTAATCCTCGCTCTCCGACTCTGCAGCCGATTCATCTTGAATCGCGCTGCAGGGCTTATCAGCACATTGATGCACGGTTTTCCCACCTTTTTTACGCTCGACCAAGAGTGCAAAACCACATGCCTCGCAGGTACCAGCTATCGGTTGTGCATTCACGGCAAAATGGCACTTAGGGTACTGATCACAGGCAAAAAAGCGCTTGCCATAGCGCGAGGTACGCTCCACCAGCTCACCTTTGTGGCAGGCTGGGCAGGTCAGAGTGGTGTGATCGGGTTCATCTGGTTTTTCGATATGCGTGCATTGCGGGAACTGATCACAGCCAATAAACATGCCGAATCGACCTTGGCGCAGCACCAACTCTCCCTGCTGACACGCCGGACAGGTCACGCCAAGCGCTTTCACCACATGGCCATCACCATGGTGTAACGCTTTGGTATAGTGGCAGTCTGGATAGGCCGTACAGGCCAGAAACGGGCCTCGTTTGCCCGATTTAAACGCAAGAGCGCTGCCACATTCCGGGCAGCGCTCCTGGGTCTTCGGGGTGTTATCTGTATTCATTCACACCTTTACTGTTATTGATAAGCGTTAATGCACGTACCCCTCTTGTGCGTCGTACAGCATGTCTTCCATTTGCGTATACGCGCGCTCATTACCTGGCACGTTAAACAGCACCATTAGGATCACCCATTTTAGATCATCCAAACCAAACTCTTGCGTTTCTAACTCCATCACCCGATCGATCACCATCTCACGCGTTTCTGGTGACAGCACCCCAGCTTGTTCTAAAAACAATAAAAAACCTCGGCTTTCTTGATCGAGAAAACGGGTTTCTTGCTCGGTGAATACACGAATCGAGCTCTGTGCACTGCCTGTTAGATAGGGCTGTTTATCCGCGTTTTGTAACTGAGCTAATTTTTCCAGCCAGTTTAGGGCCTTATAAATATCATCTTGATGAAAACCCGCACGGGACAATTCATCCGCTAACTCGTCCTGATCGATAATGACCTCGACATCACTGTGGATGTAGGTTTCAAACAGGTACATAAGAATGTCCATCATGGCTAGCCCCTCCTCGTTCTGACATAGCCACCGGGTACTGCTGCTACAAGCCCCTGGAGTTCTAAGTCTAACAACTGCATCATGATTTCGTGAACCGGTTGGTTGCAGCGCTCAGCTAGTACGTCGACACACGTCGCGTTAGTCCCTACGTTAGCCAACAGCGTGGGAAATGGCAATCCTTGATCGGCATCTAACTTGGGCGCATCACTAAATAATTCGCTTTGTTGGCTCACTGCAAACTGAACCAAACTGTCTACTTCACTTAAAATATCATCCACACTGTCCGTCAAGGTTGCGCCCTGCTTGATCAATTGATGGCATCCACGCGCTTGGACCTGATCGATTGGGCCTGGGATCGCAAACACCCCTCGATTTTGCTCAAGTGCGTAGCGCGCGGTAATCAATGAGCCACTTTGCGGTGCAGCCTCCACCACTAATACGCCCGCTGATAAGCCACTGATCAGACGGTTACGACGAGGAAAGTGTTCCGCCCGTGGCGGCGCATCTGGCCAGAACTCGGACACCAACGCCCCTTGCGTAATAATTTGGCTGGCTAAGTCACGGTGACGTGCAGGATAAATACGCCCTAGCCCGCTGCCGAGCACCGCCAATGTTTGTCCATTGCCGTCTAAGGCACCTTTATGCGCCCGCCCATCAATGCCCAAGGCTAAACCGCTGGTAATGGTCAACCCGTAGTCGGCCAACTGTTTGGCAAAGTGATAAGCCGTCGTCAATCCAGATTGGGTGGCATGACGACTGCCAACCATGGCGAGCTGGGGCTTGGCTAAGGCGCTGGGATCACCTTGAACATAGAGAATGAGAGGCGCGCTGGCGATTTCTTTTAACAACGAGGGATAAGCGGGATGATCAAAACACAATAAGTGGCAATCGGGCGCCTCGGCCCAGCGCAAGCTCGCATTGATTAACGCCTGATTTGGGCTGCATATCGCCTGGCATTGATCCTCACTTAATCCAATCGCGGCCAACGCCTGCTGAGATTGCTGATGGATAGCCTCGACCGGCCATGTCGATAAGAGTTTTCGACGTTGCCCGGCCCGTAGCCGTGGCACTTGAGCCAAGGTTAACCACGCGTATAACGTCTCATCTTTCATGACTGATCCGAGCGCTTGAAGGCGGAATCGCCTGCATACCCGCTTTAATCGGCTGAGTGGCTTGCTGTACGACAGCCAAACTCATCCATGGATAGGAGCGGATAACCATCAGCTCACCGACTTTGACGTTCGGTAATACAGTGACCTCACGTGGGGTTTTATCGGCTTGTGCTTGATACTGGTACTCACCTGGCTGATTCACGACCTGTTTTCCAGGTTGAGTGACTTCAAATACTTGCCCAGCCGAAACCTGCGCCTTTGCCCCTTTATCCAGAACGACTAACTGCCCTTGAGCCACGTATTCACTGCCGTAAAGGTGACCCAATAAGGTCGCTTTGATTTTCGCAGGATAAGGCCAGAATGGCGCCTGAACACGGTCGGGGGCCGGCAATAGCACGTCATTGGGTCGTATCTCTTGATTGACCTGAGTCAGTGTCATCACGCTATAGTTCGACGCCACGTCGGTGATTGAACCATTGGCCACGTGCGTCAAGCTAACCATTTGTGGGCGATTATCAGCCGTTTGATCTGCGCGTTGATGCGAAAAGGTGTGCGCGACCCGATATACCTGCCAATCGATCGCGTGTAATGCGGCATCGATATACACAGTGTCTGCCGCCGATAAAAGGCGACGCCCCTCAGGCGAGCCCAACACCCTGGGTAACGCGACTAATCGTGCTTTCTCAATCAAGGTATCTTGTGCTAGGTGGGGTAAGAGTAAGGGCGCAACACTGGGCACAGGCGATGCCGGTTCGTCTGCGGCTATCGTGTGAGAGGCTTGGTATGTTAGATGCGGTTTCCCTTGTTGCCACTTTAGCGTCAACGTATCGCCCGGGTAGATAAGGTGTGGATCCTTTATACTTGGGTTGTCGTACCATACCTTTGGCCAATGCCAAGGGTCAGCAAAAAAGGTGGCGGCAATATCCCAAAGCGTATCGCCACGCTCAACGGTATAACGTGTTTCACTCTTTTGTGCCGCCACACTGAACGGGAGTAGCGCTGTCAATAGGACTGCCATAGCAAGCCTACACAGTTTCTTTGTCATCGTCGTCTTCCTTGTCAGACAGAACGCGCTGATGCTGTCAATTGGCTGGCAAAATGTCTAGAATTAACCCAATTATCCCGTGCCGCATTCGGCACAGTTCAATTTTTGCGAGACGTTATGGCTTTACTGAACGTATTAACATTTCCAGATGAGCGCCTTCGCACCGTTGCGAAACCGGTGGATACCGTTACCCCTGAGATCCAGAAAATGGCCGATGACATGATTGAAACCATGTACGACCAAGACGGTATCGGTCTTGCCGCTACTCAGGTTGATTTTCACCAACGCATGGTCGTGATCGATGTATCAGAAACGCGTGACGAGCCTATGGTGCTGATCAACCCTGAAATTATCGAAAAGCGCGGTGAAGACGGTATTGAAGAAGGGTGCCTCTCTGTGCCGAGCTCACGTGCCTTAGTGCCTCGAGCAGCCGAAGTGACGGTCAAAGCACTCGATCGTGACGGCAACCCATTTCAGTTCGATGCAGACGACTTACTGGCGATTTGTATTCAACACGAGCTTGACCACTTAGAAGGCAAGCTATTCGTTGATTATCTATCACCATTGAAGCGCCAACGCATCAAGCAAAAAATGGAAAAACTCAAACGCGCTAACCAAAAAGTAAGCTGAGGTCACTTTGAGCAAACCGCTGCGTATAGTATTTGCGGGCACGCCGGACTTTGCCGCGCGCCATTTACAAGCCTTGCTCGACAGTGAGCATGAGGTCATTGCGGTCTATAGCCGCGAAGATAAACCAGCAGGACGGGGCAAAAAGCTCACGGCGAGCCCAGTTAAACAACTGGCGATTGAACATGCACTCCCAGTATACCAGCCTCGCACGTTGCGTGACGAAACGGCACAGGCCGAGTTAGCCGCACTCGATGCCGACGTTCTGGTGGTGGTCGCCTATGGACTTATTTTGCCGAAAGCCGTGTTAACGATCCCAAGATTGGGCTGCGTTAATGTGCATGGCTCAATTTTGCCACGTTGGCGGGGGGCCGCACCGATTGAGCGAGCGGTCTGGGCAGGCGACAACGAAACCGGCGTCACCATCATGCAGATGGATGAAGGGCTCGATACCGGTGACATGTTAAAAATCGCCACCTTACCGATTGACGACAAAGAAACCAGTGGCAGTCTGTATGAGCGCTTGGCTGAGCTGGGTCCACAGGCACTGATTGATTGCCTCAATGATATGGCCAACGGCATTATATTGGCTGAACCGCAAAATGACGCCAAAGCCAATTACGCCGAAAAGCTAACCAAGCAAGAAGCTCATATCGATTGGCATCAAGACGCGGCGTTTATCGAACGCTGTGTACGCGCATTCAATCCTCGCCCGGTGAGTTTTTTCACCTTAGGTGAGCAAAATATCAAAGTGTGGGGCGCGAACGCACTCGATATTGATGTTGATGCTGCGCCGGGGACCGTCATTAACACTGATAAACACGGTATTCAAATTGCGACCGGCAAAGGTGTTCTTCAGCTGACACACCTACAGCCACCGGGCAAGAAAGCCATGCAGGCTCACGAGCTGCTCAATGCGCGTCGCGAGTGGTTTGAAACCGGCACCCAATTAGTATAAAGGGTGCGTTTATGTAGCAACATCGTTTAAGGCCAGTACGCTGGCCTTTTTTAATGTAACAGGCGACGCTATCGTCTGATGCCATTTTGGCCTTTTAATGGGTAAACATATGAATGTAAGAGCCGCGGCTGCCCGCGTTCTATATCAAGTGGTCGATCAAGGCCAATCTCTCTCGCAGCAACTGCCACTTGCGCAGCAGCACATCGCACCACGGGATGCGGCGTTACTGCAAGAGATCTGCTACGGCACCTTACGTTGGTTGCCGCGTTTAGAGCATATCGTGCAAGCTTTGATGGACAAACCATTAAAAGGTAAGCAACGTGTGTTTCATCACCTGTTACTCGTTGGCCTCTATCAACTCGGCTATATGCGTATTCCGGCCCATGCCGCGGTGGCGGAAACAGTCAACGCGACCAAAACACTCAAGCGTCCGCAGTTACGTGGCCTTATCAATGCGATATTGCGTAACTATCAACGCGATCAAGCCTCGCTCGATGATGCCAGTCAAGCCGAGTCCGCCGGGCAACACTGCCATCCCAGCTGGTTATTAACGCGTCTTCAACA
This sequence comes from Salinivibrio sp. MA427, assembly GCF_001996115.1. Lineage (NCBI taxonomy): Bacteria > Pseudomonadati > Pseudomonadota > Gammaproteobacteria > Vibrionales > Vibrionaceae > Salinivibrio > Salinivibrio sp. MA427. Next base: position 33,170 of record NZ_MUFH01000004.1, on the reverse strand, counting down.
GGCCTACCCTAACCAGTGGCAAGAGATTATCGCGGCGAACCATCAAAAAGCCCCCATGTGGTTGCGCGTAAACCGCCAGCATCATACTCAGGCAAGCTACCTTGCTGAACTGCAAGCGGCGGGTATCGCTGGTTCTCCGCACACCCAAGCTTTGGACGCAATCAAGCTCGACGCACCGTGCGACGTAACACGTTTGCCAGGCTTTACCCAAGGTTGGGTATCGGTACAAGATGCCGCCGCACAACTCGCTGTCGACTACCTCCAGCCCGATTCAGCAGAGCACATTCTCGACTGCTGTGCCGCCCCCGGTGGCAAAACCTGTCATATTCTTGAACATCAGCCTGATGCGATCGTCACTGCCATTGATGCCGATGAAAATCGCTTGTCGCGGATCAAAGAGAACCTATCGCGCTTAGGGCTTAATGCTGAGGTGAAACACGCCGATGCTCGCTTGCCGAGCGCTTGGCATTCGGGCCCAGCATTTGATCGCATTTTGCTGGATGCGCCCTGCTCGGCCACAGGTGTGATCCGTCGCCATCCGGACATTAAATGGCTAAGACGCGATAGCGATATTCAAGCCTTGGTCACGTTACAAGCGGAGATTTTGGACGCAATGTGGCAGCAATTGGCGCCAGGCGGTACGCTGGTCTACGCGACCTGCTCGGTATTACCGGATGAAAACGCGACACAAATTCGCGCCTTTTTAACTCGCGAGCCAACAGCAATATTGCGCACCGGCACCCACGACCAGCCAGGACGACAAATTCTCCCCGGAGAACACGACATGGACGGCTTCTATTACGCATGCCTAAAAAAGCCAACCGGCAAGTAACGAGGCAGGGAGTAACAACAACATGAAAATSATTATCTTGGGTGCAGGCCAAGTCGGCGGTACCTTGGCAGAAAATCTGGTCGGAGAAAACAATGACATCACCATTGTTGACCGCGCCCCAGAACGGCTTCGCGAACTGCAAGATAAATACGACTTACGTGTTGTACACGGGTTTGCCAGCCATCCGTCGACCTTGCAAGAGGCTGGCGCGCAAGATGCGGATATGCTGGTTGCCGTAACCAACTCCGATGAAACAAACATGATCGCTTGTCAGGTCGCTTTTACCCGCTTTAACACACCCAATCGTGTTGCTCGGATCCGAAGTCCTGAATATCTCGCGGTAAAAGAGCAACTGTTTAACAGTGACGCCTGTCCGGTTGACCACCTTATCGCCCCAGAGGAGCTGGTGACGCATTATATTCGTCGCTTAATTGAATACCCAGGCGCGTTACAAGTGGTCAGCTTTGCCGACAAAAAAGTGGGCCTGGTGGCTGTTAAGGCCTATTACGGCGGGCCTTTGGTCGGCAAAGCGCTCTCAGCACTGCGCGAGCACATGCCGCATGTCGATACCCGTGTTGCCGCTATCTTTCGGCGTGACCGCCCGATTCGCCCCCAAGGCACGACCATTATCGAAGCCGATGATGAAGTCTTTTTCGTCGCCGCCAGCAACCATATCCGCTCAGTGATGAGTGAACTGCAGCGCCTCGAAAAGCCTTACAAACGCATCATGATTGTGGGTGGGGGGAATATTGGTGCTGGCCTAGCCATGGCACTTGAGCGCCAGTACAGCGTGAAGTTAATTGAGCGCAATCCAGCTCGTGCTGAACACTTGGCTGAGCTATTAGAAGAAACCACCGTTTTTTGTGGCGATGCGTCTGACCAGGAATTACTCAGCGAAGAGCACATTGAGCAGATTGATGTCTTTATCGCGGTCACCAACGAAGATGAAGCCAATATTATGTCGGCAATGCTCGCTAAACGCCTAGGGGCAAAAAAAGTCATGGTGCTGATTCAACGCGGTGCTTATGTCGACTTGGTTCAAGGTGGGGTGATTGATATTGCCATCTCCCCCCAACAAGCGACGATTTCGGCGTTGCTCACCCATGTACGCCGCGCCGATATTGTCAATGTGTCGTCATTACGACGCGGCGCCGCTGAAGCAATTGAAGCAATTGCGCACGGTGATGCGTCAACGTCCAAAGTGGTTGGCCGGGCAATTGGCGAGATAAAGTTACCACCGGGCACGACCATAGGTGCGGTTGTACGAGGCGATGAAGTATTGATTGCCCATGATAAAACCGTGATCCAGCAAGATGATCATGTGGTGTTATTCTTGGTGAATAAAAAATACATTCCGGATGTTGAACGCCTATTCCAACCCAGCCCGTTCTTTCTTTAACACCCGTTATTGCGCCAACACAAGCCTGCAGACATCCGTGTCTGCAGGCTCACGCTTTTTATCTCAACGCTGCCACTCCTGTCACTTTGGGTATACACTGAACAAAGTGCCTATCTATGTTGCTTAGCAGAAAGGACCGCCATGTCAGACGATCAATTTCAACAATCGACCGTATTTCTCAAAAAAGCGGTCCCTTTGATGATGAAATATAAGGTGCCCACGACACCGACCAACTACGCGCTATGGTACACCTACGTCGCCAATACCGATCCAAAGCTCACCGCTGACGTCGATACCACCGTCCATGAGCATGGCACGTGCAGTCCTCTTCAAAGCGACATCTTGTATCAAAAGCATATGGCGGATAAACACAGCCAGAACATTGGCAGCCTTAAGCAAAGCCTTGAGTCAATGATGACGGAGATGAGTCATTCGATGTCTGACACGCTTCAGGACACAGACGCGTTTCACTCGGTACTCGACAAAACATTCGAACAGCTGTCTCGCGTTGAAAACGAAGGGTTGTCCATTGATGAAACCATCGCCGTTGTCCGTAATGTAGTGAAAGACTCGCAAGCTCTGACGCAATCGACCCGCTACTTTAAACACCAACTGAGTGATGCCCAGCAAGAAATTGCCCAACTAAAACAAAACCTCGCAGAGATGACCGAGCAAGCCACCCATGATGGCTTAACCGGCCTGCTCAATCGGGCCGCCTTTGAACGCGAGCTCAATGCGTACACCGAAAACGCACAAACCTGGCCGTTTGCTTTAGTCCTCGTCGACCTCGATCACTTTAAACAACTTAACGATACATACGGTCACGTGCTCGGCGATATCGCTTTGAAGCAGGTCGCCAAGCGATTACTCGACTACTGCCGAGAAGGCGTACAAGCGTTCCGCTACGGCGGCGAAGAGTTTGCGCTACTGTTACCTAAAAGACGCCTAAACAGCGCAAAACGGACCGCTGAAACGCTACGTGCCGCTATCGATAGAATGGTGATAAAAGACCGGCGTCGTGGCCAAACATTGGATCATATTACCGTGTCTATGGGCGTCGCAGAGTACGACGAGCATGCTCGCGAATCTGGCGCCGACCTCATTTATCGTGCTGATCAACAACTCTATAAGGCCAAAAACCTCGGGCGTAATCGTGTGATGCCGATAAATTAACTCTCGCCTGAAAGGAATTTGATCTTGGCTAAGTATTCACCGCTCGCCGTCGGGCAAAATGGTATTTTTTACGTGCCACATTAAGGATACCACCATGCACTGCCATCGTATCAACGAGTTACTCGATCTACTGAACCAATCTTGGCAACAAACGCCCGATCACTCGCTCATGACCATGCTCAATCTGATTGCCCAAGAGGCCGGTCATCGCGATGACTTAACAACGCTATCGGACGACACCTTGATCTATCAACTCAAAATGCGACTAGAAGATAGCAACGCGCCTATTCCTGGCCTTGCAAAAGACAATGAAGACGACTTTAAAGCCGCTATTTTACGGGCGAGAGGCATTACCCCAACAAAAGAGTGAGTCAGTGGCCTCGCTAATCGTCTGTTATAGCTGGAATTCGTTCAGTTTGTGGCTGTATCGCAAACTATGACTCTGGTAGCGTATTCACGGCGTTTGCTGCGCTACAATCACAGGCACAATGATAATTAGGGCCTGGCAATGCACCATGGACCCGCTATCCCAAGGAAAGCCAATGTCATGAGCGATAAAAAAATTAACGTCAAAGACGTGACTGCAAAAGAATACAATCCCAAAACCCATAAAGGTAACGACGATCGCTTTAATCCGAGTAATCGCATTTATGTGCGCGCGGTGAAAGGCTATTACCAGCGAATGCGCCGTTACATGGGCTGGTTCTTTATGCTGCTGTTTCTGCTAACGCCCTGGATCCCGTATCAAGGCCGACAAGCCATTTTGCTGGATATAGGCAATCAAAAGTTTAATTTTTTCGGCACCACGTTGTGGCCACAAGACCTGACCTTGTTGGCTGCACTTTTGATGCTCGCCGCCTTCGGCCTCTTTTTTATTACCACTTTTCTTGGCCGGGTGTGGTGTGGCTATTTGTGCCCGCAAACAGTATGGACCTTTCTCTTTATCTGGTTTGAAGAAAAGCTGGAGGGGGCGGCCAACAAACGCCGAAAACAAGACTCGCTCAAACTTACGCCGGCATTGGCCGCGCGAAAAGCCGCGAAGCATGCGGCTTGGTGGCTCATATCTCTGGTCACGGGCGCCACATTTGTCGGTTACTTTGTTCCCGTGCAATCGCTCGCGGTCGATTTAGTCACGTTCGATACTAGCTTTTGGGTCGGCTTTTGGGTGATCTTCTTTGCTGCCTGCACCTACGGGAATGCGGGCTGGATGCGATCGATCATGTGTATTCACATGTGCCCCTACGCGCGCTTTCAGTCCGCAATGTTTGATAAAGACACCTTTATCGTTGGCTATGATGCCAAACGCGGCGAAAAACGCGGGCCTCGCCCACGTAAGAAAGATTCCAAAGCATTAGGATTAGGCGACTGTATTGACTGCAACCTATGTGTGCAAGTGTGTCCGACAGGTATCGATATTCGTGATGGTTTGCAGTATGAATGCATCAACTGTGGTGCCTGTGTCGATGCGTGTGATGAAACTATGGATCGCATGGGGTACGCGCGCGGCCTAATCAGCTACACCACCGAGCACAAGCTCGAAGGCAAGAAAACCGCGGTCATGCGACCAAAACTGGTGGGTTATGGGGCGGTCATGGTTATTGTGACTGCAATGTTTATTTATCTGGCGATGTCGGTCATGCCGATGGAGCTGGATGTGATACGCGACCGTAATCAACTGTATCGCATTAACAACCAAGGACTGGTTGAAAATACCTACACCTTAAAAATCTTAAATAAAACGCAGACAGACGACGTATATCAGCTGTCGGTTAAAGGCTTGGATGAGGTGACATGGCACGGGCCACAAACCGTTAGTGTACAAGCGGGTGAGGTTTTCTCACTGCCGATTAGTCTGGCAGTCGATACGTACGAGATGGAGCCAGGTGGCGTATGACCGAGATAGGCTTTGACTTTCATGCTCTTACTCCCGACGTTCAATTAAATGCGATTGAATCGGTCGGTATTTTTCCTCAATCCGGCCTACTCGCGCTGAACAGCTATGAAAATCGGGTGGCCCAGTTTGTCGCCGATGATGGCCAGCGCTATGTGGTCAAGTTCTATCGGCCCGCTCGCTGGTCCGATGCGCAAATTCATGAAGAACATGCTTTCTGCCGCGAGCTAGCTGACGCAGATATTCCCGTCGTTGCGCCGATTCAACGAGAGGGAACCAGTCTTTTTTACGCGTCAGGCTTTCGCTTTGCCTTATTCCCCAGTGTGGGCGGTCGCGGCTTTGAAGTGGACAATTGGGATCAGCTCGAAGCGGTCGGCCGTTATCTGGGTCGAATCCACCAAATGGGCGCCGCTAAGCCTTTTCAAACTCGCGCTAAATTTGATCTCGACAGCCACCTTTATCAGCCACGCCGCGAGCTAGGAGAAGCCAGCTTGATCCCAGCAAGCCTGCAAGCGACATTCTTCTCTGATCTCGACCGATTAATCGATGCCATCGCGGCGCGATGGCACACGGAGTGGCCCGCGATTCGGCTCCATGGCGATTGTCATCCCAGCAATATTTTGTGGCGAGACGGTCCACTATTTGTCGATTTTGATGACACCCGTAACGGTCCCGCGATGCAAGATTTATGGCTATTTTTAAACGGCAGTCGCGCCGATCAGCTCGCGCAACTCGACACCTTGGCGGAGGGTTATCGCGAATTTCGTGAATTCCCTGCCGACCAATTGCAACTGATCGAGCCATTGCGTGGTCTGAGAATGGTGCATTACATGGCCTGGTTGGCAAAACGCTGGCAAGACCCGGCGTTTCCTCGTGCATTTCCTTGGTTTGCTGATGCAAAATACTGGGAAGGTCAGGTACTCGCTTTTAAAGAACAACTTGCCGCCCTTGAAGCACCACCGCTTACACTGTATCCGTAAGCACTCAATCGATAACGGAGAGTCATTCAATCATGTTTAAAAAACTGTTGCCTTTGCTACTGGTCGTAGGCCTAACCGCGTGCTCTGAGCCTGAGAGCGTGACGCAGACATCACCAGACACCACCCCAACAACCGAAACCACGCAGACGCAAACGGAGTCGGCAGAGCCTGCAACACCGATTGAGGTAGCGGATGCTAAACCAGGCCGCTTTAAAGCTGGTGAGGATTACCAGGTGCTAGAGACGCCGGCAACTGATTCCCCAACAGTGACCGAGTTTTTCTCTTTCTATTGCCCACATTGTTATCAGTTTGAACCACTGGTCCAGCAGCTCAAACAACAAGTGCCTGATAATGCGAAAGTGGTAAAACACCATGTGTCTTTTATGGGCGGCGAGATGGGCAGTGTGGTAACACGCGCCTACGCAGCGGCGGTTGTGCTCGATGCACAAAAAACCATTATTCCGGTGATGTTTGATCGCATTCATGCGGCACAAAACCCACCGAAATCACTGGCGGAGGTTCGCCAAATGTTTGTCGATAACGGCATTGATGGCAAAGAATTTGACAGCGCTTACAACAGCTTTGCCGCGAACTCCATGGCCAAGCGTTTCGACCAATCGTTCGAAAAAGCGGGCTTGCGCGGTGTGCCTGCGGTGATCGTCAACGGTAAATATCACGTGACACCCAAAACAGTAGAAACTCCGGAAGAATACTTCCAGTTGATCAACTTTTTACTGACCCAAAAGTAATTAGCTGACTTGGGCGTTGAGATGGCGCAATAAGCCATCCATCGCCCGATATCCCAGCGCTTCCGCTAAATGAGGTCGTGAGATCTGAGCGTCGCCGCCAAGATCGGCAATGGTACGTGCTACCTTGATAATGCGGTGATAGGCCCGAACGGACAACCCCAATCGATGTAAAGCCTGTTCTAAAAACGCCGCATCAGCCTGAACGAGCTGACAATGCAGCTCCATTTCTTGATTACTCAACAACGCATTCACCTTTCCYTGGCGTGCCAGCATACGCTCACGCGCAGCCGCTACCCGCGCTTTTACCGTCGACGTTGACTCACCGCGTTCTCCGCCACTAGAAAGACAGCCTCGTGGCAGTGCGGGAATATCAATGGACATATCAAATCGGTCTAACAGTGGGCCAGATAAACGCGCTAAATAACGCAGAATTTGTTGTGGGTTAGACCGGGCCAATTCACCCTCGTGATGACCGGTTGGACTCGGGTTTAATGCACCGATAAGTTGGAAGCGAGCCGGAAACCGGGTTTTACCATTGGCGCGCGAAATCACAATTTCGCCAGACTCAAGCGGCTCGCGCAACGCATCGAGTACGCGACGCTCAAACTCCGGCATTTCATCAAGAAACAATACCCCATGGTGAGACAGCGAAATCTCACCAGGGCGCGGTACGCTGCCGCCTCCGACCAAGGCTGCCATGGAGCTGGAATGGTGGGGGCTACGGAAAGGGCGCTGACGCCAATTTCCCTCATGCAAAGGTTGTTGAGTCAAAGAGGTGACGGCGGCTGAGGCCAACGCTTCATCATCATTCATCGGTGGCAGCAAGTCACATAAACGCGACGCAAGCATGGTTTTTCCAGTGCCGGGAGGACCTACAAAAAGTAAGTTATGAGAGCCACTGGCGGCAATTTCTAACGCCCGCTTGCCTTGTTGCTGACCGATAATGTCGCGTAAGCATCGCGTCACCGCTGGCGTGTCATTCACGGCAGGGACAGCGTTTAAACATAAACTTTGCTGGCCGGCTAGGTGTTGGCTCACGGCAATCAGGTCGGGCGCTGACACATGCCGCTCATTGTCTACCAGCGCCACTTGATTGGCATTATCATCCGGTACCACCAGGGCTCGCTGCGCTTTTTGACTGGCGAGCGCCGCCGGCAATGCGCCTTTAACCGGCCGTAATTGTCCCGACAACGCCAGTTCACCTAAAAACTCAAACGCGTTTAAACGCTTTTCTGGCAACTGTCCCGACGCCACCAAGATCCCAAGCGCAATGGGTAAATCAAATCGTCCCCCTTCTTTAGGTAAGTCGGCTGGGGCCAGGTTGACGGTGATCCGGCGCGAAGGGAACTCAAAATTAGAAGTCACAATCGCACTTCGTACCCGATCACGGGCTTCTTTGACCGTCGTTTCCGGTAAGCCCACCAGCGCAAACCCCGGTAAACCATTGGATATATGTACTTCTACGGTCACACTCGGCGCTTCTACACCGACACAGGCTCGACTGTGAACTATCGCCAATGCCATATTTTCCCACTCCGCTTACTGTCATCGCTATGAAACCCAGCTCTTATACTGCCGCGCTAATCTGTGATTGAGAGTAATTTTTTCTTGTCATGCGAGTGAGGTCTGTGATACCACTACAAATGCACAACAATTAAACACGAGACTCGGCGATAGATCGGCTCCGTGACTGACCTGCAACAAGCAGGCATAAACAAAAACATAATTAACAAAACGCTCATAAAATGGGCCCAATAAAAGATAAGACAGACACATGTTAAATTTCGCTATCGTTCTCATTATTCGCCTCATCGTGGTCATTATTCCGCGAGGGGTGTAGGTACGCGAAAGACAGCAGCAACATCGCAACCAAGCCCCCGCAACCCAAAGGTTCGGGGGCTTTTTTCATTCATGTGGCGATGCCACGCGACAACGGAAGCAATCATGATGGAGCGCGCAGAGACAGGTTATTCGCAACCCTGCTCTCCCCGCTTAGACGGGGAGGGGCGACGATGACCGGTGCACAATGGGTGGTAAAAGCGTTACAACAACAAGGGGTGGATACCGTTTTTGGTTATCCTGGGGGCGCCATCATGCCCGTTTACGATGCCCTTTTTGACGGTGGGGTGGAACATATCCTCTGTCGCCACGAGCAAGGCGCCGCCATGGCTGCGATCGGGTATGCCCGAGCCAGTGGCCGTCCTGGGGTATGCATTGCGACATCAGGCCCTGGCGCCACCAATCTCGTGACCGGGCTTGCCGATGCGATGATGGACTCAGTCCCTATTGTGGCCATCACCGGCCAGGTTGCTAGCCCTCTTATCGGTACCGATGCTTTTCAAGAAATCGATGTGCTGGGCTTATCGTTAGCCTGCACCAAACACAGTTTTTTAGTGACCGATCCCGCTGAGCTCACCCCCACACTCGCACAAGCATTTGAAGTGGCACAATCAGGTCGACCGGGCCCCGTGCTCGTCGATATCGCCAAAGACGTACAGCAAGGCTTGATCCCTGAGACTACAGTCCAGATCACCACGCCACATATCGCGCCACTCAACAAGACAGATATCGACCAGGCGAATGCGCTTATCCGAGCCAGTCAGCGCCCTATGGTCTATCTCGGCGGCGGTGTGGTGTTAGGCAAAGCCACTCAAGCAGTGCGCGATTATTTAGCGCGCAGTGAACTGCCTGTGGTCAGCACCTTAAAAGGCTTAGGCACCGTCGCACCGCACTATCCGTATTATCTAGGCATGTTGGGCATGCATGGCACCAAAGCCGCTAACTTGGCGGTGCAAGCGTCCGATTTGCTGATTGTCATCGGCGCACGCTTTGATGACAGAGTCACCGGCAAGCTCGATACATTCGCCCCCCACGCTAACGTGGTGCATATCGATATCGATGCGGCGGAAATCAACAAACTGCGCCGCGCACAAGCACCGGTTTGCGCCCCGCTCAATCTCGTGCTTCCCGCCTTAGAAAACCCTGACACATCGCCTGATTGGCGCGCTCAAATCACCACCTGGCAAACGACGCACGCGTGGCGTTATGACCACCCAGGTGACGCTATCTATGCGCCGGCACTGCTGAACAACCTTTCGCAGCGTATGCCAACCAGTACGGTGGTCGCGACCGATGTCGGCCAGCACCAGATGTGGGTCGCGCAACATGTACTCCCATCACGGCCAGAGAATCTATTAACCTCAGCAGGGCTGGGCACTATGGGCTTTGGTTTACCGGCTGCAATGGGCGCCAAAGTCGCTCGCCCCAATGATGAGGTGGTGTTAGTGACCGGAGATGGCTCGTTTATGATGAATATTCAAGAGCTGGGCACACTCAAACGCCGAGGGATCGCCGTTAAAATCATTCTGCTTGATAACCAGCGTTTAGGCATGGTTCGTCAATGGCAGCAGCTGTTTTTCGATCAACGCTACAGTGAGACCGATCTGTCTGACAATCCGGATTTTCTCACCCTAGCGCGCGCCTTTGATATTCCTGGACACAGTATCCAGCGCAAAGACGAGGTCGAGGACGCCCTCAACACCTTGATGACACATCAGGGCCCGTATTTGCTGCATGTTGCCATCGACGAAATGGAAAATGTATGGCCACTGGTACCGCCTGGGGCAGCCAACCAACAAATGATGGAGCAAAGCTGATGACACAACACCAATTTTCAATTCATGCCACCCACAGCCCTGAGTTGTTGGAGCGCGTGTTGCGCGTGATCCGTCATCGTGGCTTTACCGTCTGCCAGTTTACGATGTCAATGCCTTCGGACTCGGGACAGGTAATTTTTGATGTCACCGTCGAAAGCCAACGCGCGATCGAGACCTTGCGGCCACAACTGACTAAGCTATGGGACGTGGCAGAGGTCATGATGGCCTCTTCGACTACACAGTCCCTACGCGCATAACCAAAAAGGAAGAAAAGAATGTCGACAAATACCGCTGATTATATTTGGTCTAACGGGGAAATGATCGCTTGGCAGGATGCCACTGTGCACGTACTCACCCACGCCATGCACTATGGCACCTCAGTCTTTGAAGGGATACGTTGCTACGACACCCCAAACGGCCCCGTGGTATTTCGCCATCGCGAACACATGCAGCGCCTTAAAGACTCGGCGAAGATTTATCGTTTTCCGATCCCATTTAGCGTGGATGCGCTGATGGAAGGTTGCCGAGAAACCCTGCGCGTGAACCAGCTTCGCTCCGCCTATATTCGTCCGCTTGGCTTTGTCGGCAATGTTGGCCTCGGCGTTTGTCCACCGCCAGAGACACAGATGGACATCATCATCGCTGCCTTTAGCTGGGGAAGCTACCTTGGCGAAGACGCCCTCGCACAAGGGGTCGATGCCATGGTCTCGAGCTGGAACCGTGCCGCCCCCAAATTCCATCATCACACTTGCCAAAGAACAAGGGCTAACGATTCGCGAAGAGTCGATTGCACGTGAAGCGCTTTATCTGGCCGATGAAGTGTTTATGACGGGAACCGCAGCTGAAATCGTCCCCGTGCGCAGCGTCGACCAAATTACAGTGGGTGAAGGTCAACGAGGCCCGATCACCGCCTCACTACAGCAAGCCTTTTTTGGCCTGTTTGATGGCACTACCGAAGACAAATGGGGCTGGCTTGATCCCGTTCACCCCGACCAGCGCGCATAAGGCAAAGGAGTCGTAATATGCCAACCTATCGTTCCAAAACCACCACCCACGGTCGCAACATGGCAGGCGCACGCGCACTATGGCGTGCCACCGGCGTTAAAGATGATGATTTCGGCAAGCCCATCATCGCGGTGGTGAACTCGTTTACCCAGTTTGTGCCCGGGCACGTCCACCTCAAAGATATGGGCCAGCTGGTGGCGCGAGAAATCGAACAAGCCGGCGGGATTGCCAAAGAATTTAATACCATCGCGGTGGATGATGGCATCGCCATGGGCCACGGCGGCATGCTCTACTCACTGCCCTCGCGTGAGATTATCGCTGACTCGGTCGAGTACATGGTCAACGCCCACTGTGCCGATGCCATGGTCTGTATTTCCAACTGTGACAAAATTACCCCAGGCATGTTAATGGCCGCCATGCGCTTAAATGTGCCCGTTATTTTTGTCTCTGGCGGGCCGATGGAAGCGGGGAAAACCAAGCTTTCCGATCAAATCCTTAAACTCGATCTGGTCGATGCCATGATGCAAGGGGCCAACCCAGATGTGTCTGATGAGCAAAGCGAGCAAATTGAACGCTCAGCGTGCCCCACTTGTGGCTCATGCTCAGGGATGTTTACTGCCAACTCGATGAACTGTTTAACCGAAGCGCTGGGGCTCAGCCAACCCGGTAATGGATCCATGCTCGCCACTCATGCAGATCGTGAACAACTGTTTCTCAACGCCGGTAAACGGATTGTTTCGCTCGCCAAGCGCTATTACGAGCAAGACGACGACAGCATCCTGCCACGCAATATTGCAAATCGCGCCTCATTTGAAAATGCCATGGCACTCGACATTGCCATGGGAGGATCAACCAATACCGTGCTGCACTTGCTGGCCGCCTCTCAAGAAGGCGATATCGATTTTGGTATGGATGATATTGATCGCATGTCACGCCAAGTCCCTCATCTTTGCAAAGTGGCACCATCCACTCAGCAGTATCACATGGAAGATGTGCACCGCGCCGGTGGTGTGATGGGGATCCTCGGCGAACTCCAACGCGCCAACTTACTGAATATGGACCAGCAAACTGTGCTGGGCATGAGCCTTAAAGAGCAACTGGCGCACTATGACATCATGCAAACCGACGATGAAGACATCAAAGCGTTTTATCGAGCAGGGCCGGCGGGCATCCGTACCACCCAAGCCTTCTCGCAACGCTGTCGTTGGGACACTCTGGATGATGACCGTCAATCTGGTTGTATTCGTACCCTCGAGCACGCATTCAGCCAAGACGGTGGCCTTGCCGTGCTACAAGGTAATATCGCCTTAAATGGCTGTATCGTCAAAACCGCCGGCGTGGATGAGAGCATTCTGACCTTCGAAGGGCCCGCGGTGGTCTTCGAAAGCCAAGACACCGCCGTGGAAGCGATTCTCGGTGGAAAAGTCAAAGCCGGCGATGTGGTCGTGATTCGCTATGAAGGACCCAAAGGTGGACCAGGGATGCAAGAAATGCTCTACCCCACCACCTACTTAAAATCGATGGGGCTGGGTAAGTCGTGCGCCCTGCTCACTGATGGCCGTTTTTCTGGCGGCACTTCCGGGCTATCCATTGGTCATGTGTCACCCGAAGCAGCTAACGGCGGCACCATCGCCCTCGTTGAAGACGGTGATCGCATTCACATTGACATCCCGACCCGTGAAATCAGCTTGCAGGTAGATGAAGCCACCCTCACTGCACGCCGAGAAAAGGCGCAGGCAAGAGGGTGGAAACCGAAAGATCGCCAGCGTCAGGTTTCTTACGCCTTAAGAGCCTATGCCACCCTTGCCACCAGTGCTGATAAAGGCGCGGTGCGCGATCGCAGTAAATTGGAGGAGTAAGCATGCAACAGGCGCAATCTTTACCCGCACAACCGATGGACGGTGCTGATTACCTTAGGGATATCTTGCGCGCGCCTGTTTATGAAGTGGCGATCACCTCGCCACTTCAAACCATGAAACGCTTGTCTGAGCGCTTCGATAACCAGGTGCAGCTCAAACGCGAAGACCGTCAACCGGTTCATTCATTTAAACTGCGTGGCGCGCATAATATGATGGCCCAGTTAACCGACGCGCAAAAGCAAGCCGGTGTGATTGCTGCCTCTGCCGGTAATCATGCACAAGGGGTGGCGTTATCTGGAAGCAAGCTTGGCGTGCAAGCAACCATCGTCATGCCACGGACAACACCGGCGATTAAAGTCGATGCGGTACGCGGCTTTGGCGGCAAAGTGGTACTATATGGTAATAATTTTGATGACGCCAAAGGCAGAGCACAACAGCTTGCCGATGAGCATGGCTATACCTTTGTTCCGCCCTTTGATCACCCACAGGTGATTGCCGGTCAAGGAACTATCGGTCTTGAGCTAGTGCAACAAAATGGTCATCTCGATTATGTCTTCTTACCCGTCGGGGGCGGAGGCATCGCTGCCGGCGTCGCAGTGCTTATCAAACAACTGATGCCTAATATCAAGGTGATCGGTGTCGAAGCGGAAGACTCGGCCTGTCTGCGCGCGGCGTTAGATGCTGGCTTTCCCGTCACCCTCGATCGGGTTGGAACCTTTGCCGATGGCGTTGCAGTCAAGCGCATCGGCGATGAATCCTTTCGGCTATGCCAGCAATACCTTGATGACAGCATCACGGTGTCCAGTGATGCCATTTGCGCGGCGGTACAAGACATTTTTGAAGACACCCGTGCTATTTCCGAGCCGTCAGGCGCGTTAGCACTGGCTGGACTAAAACACTATGTTGAAAAACATCAGCTAAAAGACAAGCAAATGGCGGCGGTGTTATCCGGTGCCAACACCAACTTTCACTCGCTACGCTACGTCTCTGAACGGGCTGAGCTGGGGGAAAAACGCGAAGGCCTACTTGCCGTCACTATCCCTGAACACACTGGCGCTTTTTTCAATTTCTGTCAGATTTTGGGCGATCGCGCCGTGACTGAGTTTAACTATCGATATGGGGATGAAAACCTGGCGAACATTTTCGTCGGGGTGCGGTTGCTGGGAGGCCAAGAAGAGTTGGATCAGATAATCAAGGATCTACGCCAAGCAGGTTATCCGGTAGAAGATTTATCCGACGATGAAATGGCCAAGGTTCATGTGCGTTACATGATTGGCGGGCGTCCCTCAACCCACCTCCATGAACGCCTGTACAGCTTCGAATTTCCTGAATACCCAGGCGCACTATTGCATTTTTTACAAACACTGGGCACCCACTGGAATATTAGCCTGTTTAACTACCGAAACCATGGCTCAGATTACGGACGTGTTTTATGTGGCTTTGAGATCGGCGACCAGGATTTGCTGGCATTTACCGCGCATTTACGCGAGCTCGGCTATGAATGGAAAGATGAAACGTCGAATCCCGCCTTTCGTTTTTTCCTCTCCCACTCGGCGACATAGACGCCAAATAAGCAAAAGCCCGATAACGTTTATCGGGCTTTTTGTTTATTCGTTTCGCGGCTCGGGCGTCATTGATACGACATACTCAGCAATTGATAGTGCGTTATCCATAACGGTTTGACGCGCAACTTGCGGCAACTGACTCAGCAAGCTGGTTAAGGCGGCTAAATCGTCACGATGAGTGAAGGCAATGTCGCGCTCATCAGACTCACCATGCACGAACCAATTAAAAGGGCGACCGGTGATCTCTGCAATCGTGACCAGCGCTAGAATTTTTGGATCGGTTTTTCCCGATTCCATATCTAGATAGGTTTGCCGCGCGACATTCAAACGCTGCGCCATCTCTACCTGAGTGATTTTACTGAATTCCCGTGCTYCACGGATCCGTTGCGCCATATGCGCGGTCGAAATCACCATGATTCATGCCTCATCTCTGCTACCCGAGCTGTATTAAACAAAAGCCCGTCACAACACCAACCCTGCATTATGCATGGCTCGATAGGCGTATCATGGTAGCGCACATCGATAGTGTGATGCTGCGCTACGGATGCCTACCTCAGTAAGCAAGCACTTACCCGCATATCTAGTCGGTCAGGCAGTGCTCTTATGCGCGTTGAGCGGCCTTTGAATAGTTCACAAGGAACGACGCCATATTCACGCTTTGATTTAAAATGGCCGTGCGCGCTTCATGGGGTAAACGCGAGAAATGCTCGAGCAAGCGGTTCACATCTTGCTTATATTGAACATCATGCATCTCAACATCTTCGTCGCCATAGACAAACCACACTAATGGACGTTCAGTCAATTCAGCGATATTGGAAAGCATGCGAACGCGAGGCTCAGTTTTACCGTTTTCGATATCCAAATAAGTCTGACGCGCCACATTGAGTAGTTTGGCCATTTTCACTTGAGTGATGCCTTTCCACTCACGCGCTTCTTTGATGCGTTTTGCTACTTGGGTTTTAGAATCAATCATTGCTTCCTCACTACAACTTATCAATATTTGTCGTTATACCCTGAGTATGCACAATGTAGGCCAGGTTATTAGGCATCAAATAAAGACTTAAAAATCATAGAGTTAGATATAAACGCGACGTCCTGTTTACATTTCAAGACGCCATGCCTGAGATTGAATGCAAAATGATTTGCATTTTGCAACAAAGCCTATGCAGATCGCATTTTTATAGCAAAGAAGAAGTAACTGATAAATGATCAACCACGCTCCTAGTCAGAGCGTGGTGATTACTAGGCAGGATTATTCCACCGTCACCGCTTTGGCGAGGTTACGAGGTTGGTCAACGTCCGTGCCTTTAATTAAGGCCACATGATACGACAATTGCTGCATCGGGATGGTGTAGAACACCGGGGCGATGATGTCATCCACGTGTGGCATGGCGATAATTTTCATGCCTTCTTCCGGTGTAAAACCGGCATCTTGATCGGCAAACACATAGAGCTGGCCACCACGAGCACGTACTTCTTCAATGTTTGATTTGAGCTTTTCCAACAGCTCATTGTTCGGTGCGATCACAATCACCGGCATGTCAGCATCAATCAGCGCCAATGGGCCATGCTTTAGCTCACCAGCGGCATAGGCCTCAGCGTGAATGTAAGAGATTTCTTTTAGCTTGAGCGCGGCTTCAATAGCAATCGGATAATACTCACCACGGCCAAGGAAGAGCGCATGATGCTTGTCAGCAAAGTCCTGAGCGAGCTGCTCAATCGCTTTATCAAACGTGAGTGCCTGCTCAATGCTAGAGGGGAGATGGTGCAAGGCATCGACAACCTCACGCTCTTTATCACGGCCGATACGCCCTTGCATTTTACCCAGCGCGGTGACCAGCATCAGTAGCGCGGACAGCTGGGTAGTAAAAGCTTTGGTCGATGCAACGCCGATTTCCGTCCCTGCTCGCGTCATAAAGGCTAAGTCAGACTCACGAACCAGTGATGAACCTGCCACATTACAAATGGCCATGGTCGCCATATAACCACGCTCTTTCGCTAAGCGCAGCGCCGCTAGCGTATCGGCCGTTTCGCCAGATTGCGATAAGGTAATGAGCACACTGTTGGGACGGGTAACAAACTGGCGATAGCGAAACTCAGAAGCAATCTCGACATCACAGCTAATCCCAGCCAACGACTCAAACCAATAACGTGCCACCATGCCCGCATTGTAAGAGGTCCCGCAGGCGATAATTTGAATGTGCTGCGCTTTGGCCAAAATATCGCTGGCGCCATTGCCAATCGCATCCACAATCACATGGTCGTTGCCCAAACGGCCTTCCATGGTGTTCGTCAATGCCGTGGGTTGCTCATAGATTTCTTTTTGCATGTAGTGGCGATATTGGCCTTTATCGGCGGCATCGTATTGAGCACTGGCTTCATGCACCTCGCGATCGACCGGTGTGCCTTCCTGATTATAAATTGTCACCTCGCGGCGAGAGATATCAGCCACATCCCCTTCTTCAAGGTAAATAAAGCGACGCGTCACATTCAAAAGCGCAAGCTGATCCGAGGCGAGAAAGTTTTCTCCTACCCCAAGGCCAATCACTAATGGACTGCCCGAGCGCGCGGCAATCAACCGTTCAGGTTGGCGTCTATCCATCACTACGGTGCCGTAAGCCCCTTCAAGCTGATCGACGGTGCGTTGAAATGCATTCAGCAAATCACCACCTTGTTGCATCTCCCAGTCAACTAAGTGAGCGATCACTTCGGTATCGGTTTGCGAATCAAATTGATAGCCACGTGCTTGCAGCTGTTCACGCAATGTCTGATGGTTTTCGATAATGCCATTATGGACCACCGCAATATCATTACCGGACATGTGTGGGTGGGCATTGGCTTCGCTGGGTTCTCCATGGGTGGCCCAACGTGTATGCGCAATCCCCGTTCCCCCGGTCGGATGAGACGCTGCAACAGCATCGGAGAGCGCAGCAACCTTACCCAAACGACGAACGCGGGTTAATTGCCCCTGGTCATCCGTGATCGCAACGCCAGCAGAGTCATAACCGCGGTATTCAAGACGACGTAGGCCTTCCACTAAAATTTCAGCCACATCACGCTGCGCCACAGCGCCTACAATTCCACACATAGTCTTTCCTTATTGGGTTTATCAGGTATCGGCACAGATCACATCTGTCCCCGTTTGTTCGATCGCGCGCTTGAGATCGTCGTCGAGTTGGCTATCGGTGATCAAGGTATCGATGCTGGACCAGGCAAGCTCCAAGTTAGGAATACGGCGACTGATCTTGTCAGATTCGATCATCACCACCACTTCACGCGCGACCTCCGCCATCACCCGTGTCAGACCCGTCATTTCATTAAATGTGGTCGTGCCACGCCCGACATCAATGCCGTCGGCGCCAACAAAGAGCTGATCAAAGTCATAGGCACGTAAGGTTTGTTCGGCTACTTGGCCTTGAAAGGACTCAGAATGGGTATCCCACGTTCCCCCCGTCATTAATAAAGTGGGTTCGTGTTCAAGCTCACGAATCGCATTGGCAACCTGCAATGAGTTAGTCATCACCACTAGACCGCGCTTTTTGTCGAGCAAAGGGATTAAAGCCGCAGTCGTGGTGCCACTGTCGACGACGATACGGTTATGATCTCGAATACGCGCCGCCGCAGTATCGGCAATACTTTGCTTTTGCTTCGACACTTTCACCGCCTGCTCCGATACCATTTCTTGCGGTACAGGCACAGCTCCGCCATAACGGCGCAGTAGCAGGCCGTTTTTCTCCAGCTCGGCCAAATCTTTACGGATAGTCACTTCGGAGGTTTCAAAGCGTTGAGAGAGGGCATCAACACTCACCTGCCCTTGCTCTGTTAGCAAGGACACAATGGTGTGACGGCGTTGTTGGGTATTTCGTTTCGACATATAACCACTAAAGTTTCGATTCGAAACTTATGATAAACAAAACAAAACAAAGTTCAAGATGAAGTGGCGAAAAGTATTAGAGGGACCGAGAAGTGTGACTGGCAGATAACAAAAACGAAAAAAGCCCACCAGCTGAAGCTAGTGGGCTTAATATGGTGCGGAAGGAGAGACTTGAACTCTCACACCTTGCGGCGCCAGAACCTAAATCTGGTGCGTCTACCAATTCCGCCACTTCCGCATGTTTTTTATGATAACTCAGCGGGCGGGCTAAGTATCAATTGTCTTGGTGCGGGGGGAGGGACTTGAACCCTCACGTCCTTTCGGACACTAGCACCTGAAGCTAGCGCGTCTACCAATTCCGCCACCGCCGCAAACCGGTGTGATTCACTGCATCTGCAATAAATCAGAATAATGGTGGCTACGACGGGATTCGAACCTGTGACCCCATCATTATGAGTGATGTGCTCTAACCAACTGAGCTACGTAGCCGACCTAAAGTGGCTGGGGTACCAGGATTCGAACCTGGGAATGACGAGATCAAAACCCGTTGCCTTACCGCTTGGCGATACCCCAATTTTTCATGCCGCTTTACAGCCACATGTCTTTAATAAATGGTGCGGAAGGAGAGACTTGAACTCTCACACCTTGCGGCGCCAGAACCTAAATCTGGTGCGTCTACCAATTCCGCCACTTCCGCTTTCCAAGTTGTTCATCTCACTTCATGGTAGTTGAAGAAAGATGGCGCGTCCGGGAGGATTCGAACCTCCGACCGCCTGGTTCGTAGCCAGGTACTCTATCCAGCTGAGCTACGGACGCGTTGGCTGGGGTACCAGGATTCGAACCTGGGAATGACGAGATCAAAACCCGTTGCCTTACCGCTTGGCGATACCCCAACTGAGGCGCGCATAATAGGCTGGTTTTTATCGGGAGTCAATACCTGATTTTACCAACCGCACAACTTTTCGCCTATCAAGCTAAAAAGCCGCTGTGCGCGCTCAATAGTCAGTATTCTACTTTTTTTTCGGCCGTTGCCAAGCCTCAATTGTCCTTGGTTTGGCGCGAGTGATGATTAGTTGACCATCCGCGACATCTTTACTGATGGTACTGCCCGCGCCAACGGTGACCCCTTCACCAATCACCACCGGGGCGACGAGCTGAGAGTCCGATCCAATAAAGGCATTATCTTTAATCACGGTTTTATGTTTATTGGCACCATCGTAATTGCAGGTGATCACGCCAGCGCCGATATTCACGCCGCATCCCACCTCAGTATCACCAAGATACGTCAGATGGTTGGCTTTAGAACCTTCGCCAAGTTGGCTTTTTTTCATTTCCACGAAGTTGCCCACATGGGCATTGCGTGCCATTTCAGCGCCGGGACGTAGCCGCGTAAACGGCCCAACCGTGCAGTCTTCCCCGACGCTAGCACCTTCCACCACGCTATAAGGGCGAATTAAGGTGTTGTCATCAATCTCGCAATCAATCAGTACGCTTCCGGCCCCGATAGTGACGTTATCACCCAAGGTCACACTGCCTTCGATGATGACGTTGGCATCAATGGTGACATCTCGGCCACATTGCAACTGGCCGCGTAGATCAAAGCGCGCCGGATCGGTAAGCATGACGCCGCTCAGTAGCAGTTGCTCGGCTTGCATTTTTTGATACTCACGCTCAAGACGAGAGAGCTGCAGGCGGTTATTGACGCCTTCGACTTCGACAGCATTGACGGGGTGAACCGCTTGAATAGCCCGGCCTTGTTGATGCGCCAGCGCAATCACATCCGTAAGGTAAAACTCGCCTTGGGCATTATTATTGTCTAGCTGCGACAACCAATGACGTAGGTCGCGTCCTGTTGCCACCAATACGCCGGTGTTAATTTCGGTGATCGCAAGCTGACTGTCAGTCGCATCTTTTTGCTCGACAATCGCGACCACTTCCCCTTTTTCACGCACAATACGACCGTAACCGGTTGGATCGTCCTGATGCACAGTTAACAGCCCAATCCCGCCCTCTGGCTGCCCTTCTAGCAAACGCGTTAAGGTTTGCTCTGAAATTAAGGGCACATCGCCATAGAGCACCAACACTTGCTCATCATCGGCGAAATGTGGCGCAGCTTGTTGCACTGCATGGCCTGTCCCGAGCTGCTCGGCTTGTAAGCACCAATTCACCGGCGAGTGAGCTAACACACGCTGCATGGTTTCACCACCATGGCCATACACTAAATGAATTTGCGAAGCGCCGAGGCCATGGCAGGTATCAATCACATGTTCAACCATTGGTTTACCAGCCAATGTGTGAAGCACTTTAGGGGTTTGAGAATACATGCGCGTGCCCTTACCGGCCGCGAGAATAACCGCACTGTATTGCATAGTCTTTCCGTGATGAGGGTTGATTTGAATAAATAATGAGGCTCAGTGTAACGCTTTTTGGTGGTAAGACGCACCTAGCAGATATCACGTCGCGCGGCACATAAAAAAAGCGACGCCGAAGCGTCGCTTATATTCTTACCGTAAGTGCCTGATTAACGCTTGTGTTTGGTCAGCTCGATCACTCGAAGCTTCGCAACCGCTTTAGCCAGGTCACTGGCCGCTTGAGCAAAGTCGACGTCTTTATGCTGATTATGGATTTTATCCTCAGCGCGACGCTTCGCTTCTTCTGCCTTGGCTTGGTCTAGCTCTTCACCACGAATTGCCGTATCAGCTAGTACAGTGACTGTACTAGGCTGAACTTCAAGCGTGCCGCCAGAAAGATAAATGATCTCTTCGCTACCGCCTTGCTTGACGATACGCACCATGCCCGGCGTGATAGCGGTCAGCAGCGGTGTGTGTCCTGCGTGAATACCCAGTTCACCTTCGCTACCGGTCACCTGAATATGCTCGGCACGGCCAGAGAACAATCGTCGCTCTGCACTGACCACATCCAGATGGAAGGTTATCGCTGCCATATCGCCTCCTACTCAAGCCTTACAGGTTTTTCGCTTTTTCGAGTACTTCGTCGATGCTACCGCAGTACAGGAAAGCCTGCTCTGGAATATCATCGTACTCGCCACTGAGCAGGCCTTTGAAGCTTGCAATAGTATCTTTCAGCGAAACATAAACACCTGGTTGGCCGGTGAACACTTCAGCGACGTGGTAAGGTTGAGTCAAGAAACGTTCAATCTTACGTGCACGTGCAACCGTTAGCTTATCTTCTTCAGATAGCTCATCCATACCCAGAATAGCAATAATGTCTTTCAGCTCTTTATAGCGCTGAAGCACAGATTGCACACCACGTGCCATATCATAGTGGTCTTGACCTACCACCAAGGGGTCCAACATACGTGATGTCGAATCCAATGGGTCGATCGCTGGGTACATACCCATAGACGCGATGTTACGTGACAATACAACCGTTGCATCCAAGTGGGCAAAGGTGGTGGCTGGTGACGGGTCAGTCAAGTCATCCGCTGGCACGTAAACCGCCTGTACGGAAGTAATCGAACCAGTACGGGTAGACGTGATCCGCTCTTGCAATACACCCATCTCTTCAGCGAGCGTTGGCTGATAACCTACTGCTGATGGCATACGACCCAACAGTGCAGATACCTCAGTACCGGCAAGGGTATAGCGATAGATGTTGTCGATGAACAGTAGAACATCACGGCCATCATCACGGAATTTTTCCGCCATGGTTAGACCGGTCAGTGCGACACGCAGGCGGTTACCTGGTGGCTCGTTCATCTGACCATACACCATGGCCACTTTTGACTCTTCAGGGTTTTCGATATTAACAACACCCGCTTCCTGCATTTCGTAGTAGAAGTCGTTACCCTCACGAGTACGCTCCCCTACACCAGCAAATACAGACAGACCTGAGTGTTGCAGTGCGATGTTGTTGATAAGCTCCATCATGTTGACGGTTTTACCAACACCCGCACCACCGAACAAACCGATTTTACCGCCTTTCGCAAACGGGCAGATAAGGTCGATAACCTTAACACCGGTTTCCAAAAGCTCAGTGGAATTCGATTGTTCTTCGTAAGTTGGCGCTTCACGGTGAATCGAGTAGCGCTCTTTTTCACCAAGATCGCCACGCTCATCAATTGCATCACCCAGAACGTTGACGATACGTCCTAGCGTTGCTTCCCCAACAGGGACTTGGATTGCAGCCCCTGAGTTTTCTACTTCGATTCCACGACGCAGACCATCAGATGAGCCCATAGCGATAGCACGAATTACGCCACCACCTAGCTGCTGCTGAACTTCCAACACCAGACGCTCGCCTTCACGTTTCACATTCAACGCATCATATACCTTAGGCACTGCGTCTTGTGGAAACTCTACGTCGACTACCGCACCGATGATCTGAACGATCTTACCTGTAGCCATCGTTATTCCTCTAAACTAGTTCGTTAACCTTTGCCTTTACACCGCACTTGCGCCAGAAACAATCTCTGACAGCTCTTGGGTGATCGCAGCCTGACGGGCTTTGTTGTACACCAACTGCAGATCATCAATCAGATTACCTGCATTGTCGGTCGCAGCTTTCATCGCCACCATACGCGCCGCTTGCTCACTGGCGAGGTTTTCCACCACACCTTGATACACTTGTGACTCGGCATAGCGAACCAACAAAGTATCGAGCAAGGGCTTCGGCTCAGGCTCATAGATATAATCCCAAGCGTGGCTAGTCTGCATATCCTCGTCGTCTGACTTGGGCAAAGGCAGCAATTGATCGATCACTGGGGTCTGCACCATGGTGTTCTCAAATTTATTGAAAACAACATATAAGCGGTCCAGCTCACCTTCATTGTATTTTTTCAGCATCACCCCGACCGTACCGATCAGGTCTTCCAGTACGGGGGTATCCCCCAAACCAGAGGTTTGTGCGACTACATTTCCGCCGTAATTGTTAAAGAAAGCGGTCGCTTTCGCCCCGACCAATGCCATATCGATCTCAGCACCTTTGTGGGTCCAGCTTTCCATATCTGTGATGACATTTTTGAACAGGTTAATGTTCAAGCCACCACACAATCCGCGGTCAGTAGAAATGATGATGTAACCAACGCGCTTGGCTTCCCGCTCTTCCAAATAAGGATGACGGTACTCCAAGTTACCCAGTGCAAGATGACCGATCACTTTGCGCATAGTGACAGCATATGGACGTGACGACTCCATGGCTTCTTGCGTTTTACGCATTTTGGAGGCTGCCACCATTTCCATCGCTTTAGTGATCTTCTGTGTGTTTTTCACACTTCCGATCTTAGTACGAATCTCTTTTGCGCCGGCCATAGTTACTCTCCGTTAGTGGGTGACCACCTAAGTGGTCACCTACAATGTTACCAAGTCTGGGTCGCTTTGAAGTCGTCCAACAGCTTTCTCAACTGCGCTTCAACGTCATCGTTGTAAGCACCAGACTCATCAATCTGAGCAGCTAGGTCGGCATACTGCGCCTTCGCAAAGGCGAGCAGAGAGCGCTCAAAGTCACCGATCTTGTTCAGCTCAACGTCTTCCAAGTAGCCTTTTTCAGCCGCAAAAATAACCATGGCCTGCTCAAAGACAGACATTGGCGCATATTGCATCTGCTTCATCAGCTCGGTCACTTTCTGACCGTGATCCAATTGCTTCTTGGTTGCGTCATCCAGATCCGATGAGAACTGAGCAAATGCAGCAAGCTCACGATATTGTGCCAAGGCTGTACGAATACCGCCTGACAGTTTTTTCATGATCTTAGTTTGCGCAGAGCCACCGACACGAGAGACCGAGATACCTGGGTCAACCGCGGGACGGATACCGGCGTTGAACAGCTCAGTTTGCAGGAAGATCTGACCATCGGTGATCGAGATAACGTTGGTCGGTACGAATGCAGACACGTCACCCGCTTGGGTTTCAATGATAGGCAAGGCGGTTAATGAACCGGTTTTACCTTTCACTTCACCTTTGGTGAACTCTTCGACATAGTGCGCGTTTACACGTGCAGCCCGCTCAAGAAGACGTGAGTGCAAGTAGAAAACGTCACCTGGATAGGCTTCACGGCCTGGTGGGCGACGCAATAGCAATGAAATCTGACGATAAGCAACAGCTTGCTTCGACAAATCATCATACACAATCAGCGCATCTTCACCGCGGTCACGGAAATACTCGCCCATTGCACAACCTGCATAAGGTGCCAGGTATTGCAGAGCAGCCGCTTCAGAAGCCGATGATACGACGATGATGGTGTTTTTCAGTGCATCATGCTCTTCCAGCTTGCGAACTACGTTGGCAATGGTTGAGGCTTTTTGACCAATCGCGACATAAATAGAGTAGATACCAGAGTTTTTCTGGTTAATGATCGCATCGATCGCCAACGCTGTTTTACCGGTTTGGCGGTCACCGATGATCAGCTCACGCTGGCCTCGGCCGATAGGGATCATTGAGTCAACCGCTTTATAGCCGGTTTGAACAGGTTGATCGACCGATTGACGAGCGATAACGCCCGGCGCAATCACTTCGACAGGCGAAGTGGTTTCGGTTTCGATCGGTCCTTTACCGTCGATTGGCTCACCCAAGGTGTTCACCACACGACCTAACAGTTCAGGACCCGTCGGTACTTCAAGAATGCGACCAGTACCGGTGACTTTCATGCCTTCTTGTAGGTCCGAATACGGACCCAYCACAACCGCACCTACAGAGTCACGCTCAAGGTTTAATGCTAGCGCATAACGGTTACCAGGCAGTTCAATCATTTCCCCTTGCATCGCATCAGCAAGGCCATGGATACGAATAATACCGTCGCTGACTGACACGATGGTACCTTCGTTACGCGCTTCACTCACAACGTCGAATTTTTCGATGCGTTGTTTGATCAGATCGCTAATTTCCGTGGAATTAAGTTGCATGCTCCAATTCCCCAAATCAAGACTGCAATGCATCGCTCAGGCGGCGCATACGGCCACTTACTGAGTTATCGATGACCAAGTCTCCAGCTCGAATAATAACCCCGGCAACCAGGGCTTCGTCTACACTACAGTTCAGCTTTACTTTGCGCTCAAAACGCGTCGTTAGCTTTTCACTGATGGCTTGTTGTTGCTCTTCGGAAAGAGCCGTCGCTGACGTGACTTGCACATCAACTTCTTTTTCCAATTCCGCGCGCATGGCGAGAAACTGTTCACAAACTTCAGGAAGCGCTTTTAGACGCTTGTTTTCCGCCATCATTTTAATCAAATTTTGGCCGAAATCGTTGAGCTGATCGCCACCCACTGTGATGAAAATATCTGCTAATTTCTCGGCAGAGTAGGACGCGTCTAACATATGTTTTACGCGCTCATCACGGGCAATCTCAGCAGTAAAGGCAAGCATTTCAGCCCATTGGACTAACTCGCCTTTTTCTACCGCAAAATCAAAGGCTGCTTTCGCGTAGGGGCGAGCGAGTGTTGTCAGTTCAGACATTGCTGCCCCTCCTTGTTACAGTTCTGCAGTGATTTTATCGAGAAGATCTTTATGCGCGTTCTGGTCAATAGAACGCTCAATAATTTTCTCGGCACCAATAACAGCGAGCGATGCGACTTGCTTACGCAGCTCATCGCGTGCACGGTTACGCTCTGCTTCCAACTCGGCCTTACCCTGGTTTAGGATATTGTCGCGCTCAGCAGCCGCTTCGGCACGTGCCTCATCGAGGATTTGTGCTTTGCGTTTGTTGGCCTGCTCGATAATGTCAGTTGCATTGCGCTTCGCTTCTTTCAATTGATCAGAAGCGTTCGCCTGGGCTAAATCCAGGTCTTTGGCGGCGCGATCAGCCGCCGCGAGACCGTCAGCGATTTTTTTCTGACGCTCTTCAATCGCTTGCATCAATGGTGGCCATACATATTTCATGCAGAACCACACAWAGATAGTGAACGCGATTGCCTGGCCTAGCAGAGTTGCGTTGATATTCACAACGGCGCCTCCTTAATCATAAGCTAAAGGGTCTGTTCAGCTATTAGCCAGTTTACAGTTGACCTACGAATGGGTTCGCGAACGTGAACAGCAGTGCAATTACGATACCGATCATTGGAACCGCATCAAGAAGACCCGCGATGATGAACATCTTAACTTGCAGCATAGGAGCCATCTCAGGTTGACGTGCTGCACCTTCAAGGAATTTACCACCCAGCAGGGCGAAACCAATCGCAGTACCAAGGGAAGCAAGACCTACAATGATGCCCACGGCAATTGCAGAAAAGCTCAATAAAGTTTCCATCACTATCTCCAGTTTTCGTTGTCGGCTATAAGCCAATAATGACTAACAAATTGCTTTCTAAAAAATGTCATCAATGATCTGAGTCTTCGTGCGCCTGCGAGAGATACACGACGGTCAACATCATAAAGACAAAGGCTTGAATCGTAATGACTAGAATGTGGAAAATTGCCCACGGCACAGAACCCAGCCATTGCGCCCACCACGGCAGTAACGCCGCGATAAGAATAAATACCACCTCACCGGCAAACATGTTACCGAACAGACGCATCCCAAGAGAAATAGGCTTCGCCAGTAACGAAACTATCTCCAACAGGAGGTTGAACGGAATCATGATCGGGTGATTAAACGGGTGTAACGCTAGCTCTTTAGCAAAGCCACCGATACCCTTTATCTTGATGCTGTAAAAAATCATCAAGAAGAACACGCCCAGCGCCATTGCAAGGGTGATATTTACGTCTGCAGTTGGAACCACTTTTAAATATGGAATACCCAACCAGTGTTCCGCCGGATAAGGAAGAAAATCGATAGGAATTAAGTCCATCGTATTCATCAGGAATATCCAGACGAAGATAGTCAGGGCCAAAGGTGCGATCAGCGGATTGCGTCCATGGAAGGTTTCGCGGACATTGTCATCAACGAATTCAACCAAGATTTCGACAAAACACTGAAGCTTACCCGGGACACCTGTCGATGCTTTCTTTGCCACTGATCGGAAAATGCCTAAGAAGACGATACCGATGAGGACAGAGAAAAACAGGCTATCAATATGAACCGCCCAAAACCCCTCACCGCTTGACAAGTGTGTCAGGTGGTGAGTGATGTAGCTAGACGGTGTAAGCGCATCACCTGACGCAGCCATAACTCATCCTATTTGTTGTTGTTAATGAATAAAACTGGCGCAAAGATATTAATCCCTAATGCCAGCAAATAGGCCAGTTTGAGGGGAACAAGTTCCACCTCGACATACAGGTAAGCAAGGACAAACAGGACGACGGTCAGTGAAATTTTTAAGACTTCACCGCCAAAGAAGGACGCGACCACAAATTTTGCAGCTCTTGCCCCACTAAAGAGGAAAGCACACGACGCAAACACAGCATTGGCTATCACAAAGATACCCCCACCGATTAACGCGGATTTTCCCCAGTCGACATTGATAGCAAGTGCCATCAAGATTGCCGTTGCTAATACGACGCCAGCCTGCAAAAGCACCAATTTTGTCGCGATTTCACGACCCGGCCGCGCGAGCGTCGATACCATGTATTTGTTCCTCGATTCCGTTCCACTTAGCACTGTTGCCGTGCTGGGAAAACAGCAAAAATTATACGTTTCGCCCCGACTAATGCAATCGCATCAATGTAAAAAAGCAGGGAAAATTTTACAACAGCGTAACCTGATCACAGTAAGCACTTTTATGTAACAAAAAGCGACTGGCATAAGTCACATTTCTTCGTCGAAAATTGCAAGAATTTGCGCTAACTTTTCAGATTCTTCGAAATTAATCACTAATTTCCCACTGCCGTTTTYCTGTTGTGTTAAAGCGACACTCACGCCAAATTTATCGCCCAGGCGTTGCTGAAGGGATTCAACTTCAGGTGATAATTTAGGCTTTTTCGCTTCAACTGGTGGCGAAAGCATTTTTTTTACCAGTTTTTCTATTTGGCGAACCGTCATTTTCTTATTGACCGCGGTCAAAGCCGCATCAATTTGTACGTCGCCTTCCAGTGCCAGCAAGGCACGTGCGTGGCCCATTTCGAGTTGTTTGTTGAGCAGCAATTGCCGCACCCCGGATTCCAAACCATTTAACCGAAGTAGGTTACTAATAGTGGTCCGAGACTTTCCCAGTGACTCAGCAAGCTGTTGGTGAGTCAGTTCAAATTCATCTACTAAGCGCGCCAATGCCTGCGCTTCTTCCATGGCATTCAAGTTTTCGCGTTGAATGTTTTCAATTAAAGCGACCGCGCTCGCGACCTTATTGCTCATTTCCCGTACCAAACAAGGAACTTGCTTTAATCCTGCTTGTTTAGCGGCTCGCCAACGACGTTCACCGGCGATGATCTCATAGCGTCCCGCCGCGATCTGACGCACGACTAAAGGTTGAATCACACCTTGAGCGCGAATTGACTCCGTCAGTTCTTCCAGTGCGTCTTCAGCCATGCCCTGGCGCGGCTGATACTGACCCGGCTCCAGCACGGTGACCGATAGCTGTTGTAATTCGCTATTGCTGGTATCGGTCGATTCAGGGACCACTGTTTGTGAAGACTGTGCCTGTGCACTGGTCGCCAATAGGGCGTCGAGGCCCTTTCCAAGCCCGCGTTTCGCTGAATTCATTGTTTTCCTCAGGCATTGACAGCGTCTGGCGAGGAGCGAGCTTGCTCTTCGCGACGCAGAATTTCACCCGCAAGGGCGAGGTAGGCTTTAGCACCGCTCGATAGTTTGTCGTAGTACATGGCGGGTCGGCCATGACTTGGCGCTTCCGCGAGCCGCACATTGCGGGGAATCACTGTACGATACACCTTATCACCGAAGTGTTTTTTGATCTGATCCGATACTTCGGTCGCTAATCGGTTTCTTGGGTCGTACATAGTACGCAAGACACCTTCAACGTGAAGGTCGGCGTTCACCACGCTTGCCAGCTTGCTAATGGTATCCATTAAAGCAGTCAGTCCTTCCAGGGCAAAGTACTCACATTGCATCGGGACAAGAACGGAATTAGCCGCAGTCATCGCATTGATGGTCAGAAGGTTCAGGGAAGGGGGACAGTCAATAAAAATATAATCATAACGGTCAACAACAGTCTCGAGCATCGTGCGTAGACGAACCTCTCGAGCGAACACTTCCATGAGTTTTATTTCTGCTGCTGTCACATCACCGTTGGCTGCGACAAGGTGATAACTTCCCGCCGTATTTTCAACCACAACTTGTTCGAACGGTGTTTCTTCAATGAGTAGGTCATAGGCCGTTGCATGGACATCGTACTTATCGATGCCGCTCGCCATGGTCGCATTGCCTTGTGGGTCCAAATCGATCAGTAGCACCTTGCGATTGGTGGCAGCCAGTGATGCTGCGAGATTGACACTCGTGGTGGTTTTACCCACGCCGCCCTTTTGGTTTGCTACCGCGATAACTTTACCCACGTGCTTTCGACCTCTACTCGTTACTCTTAGCTCTCAAGATTACTAGATGACGCGCCCCTTCCAATCCCGGTACCTTCAAAGCTTTGATATCGGTCACAGAACAATCAGTAGGAAGCGCATCAATTTCTTGTTGGTCCACTTGTCCTTTCAACGCATAGAAGCATCCTTGCGCATGCGGTAAGTGGTGACACCAGCTCACCATGTCGCTCATCGATGCAAAGGCGCGACTGAGTACAGCATCAAATCCATGCTCAGGGGTAAAGTCTTCCACCCGACTTTGGACCGGGGTCACATTTGTCAGCCCAAGTTCGTGAAGAACTTGGCGAATAAAACGAATCCGTTTACCCAAACTGTCCAATAGGGTGAACTGTTTGTCCGGATTAGCAATGGCCAATGGGATGCCTGGTAGTCCCGGTCCTGTGCCGACATCGATAAACTGTTGGCCTTTGAGGTGGGGCGAGACAACGAGACTATCAAGAATATGTTTCACCACCATGTCGTCAGGATGACGGACCGAGGTTAAATTGTAAGCTTTATTCCATTTGTGCAGCAGACGCACGTAGTCCAGTAACTGCTGTTGCTGTTGTGCTGACAGGACAAGGCCAGCTTGCGCCAGCCCATATTCGAGTTGTTGTTCCATTTTATGCCCCTTTTTTCAGCATGCCTTGCTTTTTCAAATGGACAAGCAAAATGGAGATCGCCGCCGGCGTAACGCCAGAGATACGTGATGCTTTACCCACGGTTTCAGGACGCGCATCGGCGAGCTTACCTTTCACTTCGTTCGATAAACCTTTTATGTGGTCGTAGTCGAGATCAGTAGGCAATTCGGTATTTTCATGACGTTGTGATTTAGCAATTTCATCTTGCTGACGGTCAATATACCCCGCATATTTCACCTGAATTTCCACCTGTTCACTGGCTTGCTGATCCGCATGAGCCGGTTCAAAACTTGGTAATGTCACAATATCGCGATACCGCAACTCAGGACGACGCAGGAGATCCTCGCCATTCGCTTCGCGTGTTAACGGTGTTTTGAGCATCGCGTTCAGTGCTGCCACATCGTCAGAATGGGGATGGATCCATGTGCCACGTAAGCGTTGACGCTCTTGCTCCATGTTTTCCATTTTCTGATTAAAACGCGCCCAGCGCGTATCATCGACCAAACCGAGCTCACGGCCTTTTTCCGTCAAACGCATATCCGCATTATCTTCACGCAGCAATAGGCGATACTCAGCACGCGACGTAAACATACGGTAGGGCTCTTGCGTGCCCATGGTAGAGAGATCATCAATCAACACGCCCATATACGCTTGGTCGCGACGCGGGCTCCAACCGTCTTTGCCTTGTGCTTGCAGCGCCGCGTTACATCCTGCCAGCAAACCTTGAGCCCCCGCTTCTTCATAGCCGGTGGTGCCGTTGATTTGTCCGGCAAAGAATAACCCGCTAATAAATTTGGTTTCTAGTGTTTGCTTAAGATCGCGAGGATCGAAAAAGTCATACTCGATCGCATAACCTGGGCGGATCACTTTGGCGTTTTCAAAGCCTTTTATCGATTGAATGATCCCCATTTGCACATCAAACGGTAAGCTGGTGGAAATGCCATTTGGATACAGCTCATTGCTGGTTAGCCCTTCAGGTTCAACAAAGATCTGATGTTTGTCTTTGTCGGCAAAGCGCATCACTTTGTCTTCAATCGATGGGCAATAGCGTGGACCAATCCCTTCAATGACACCGGCATACATTGGGCTTCGAGATAAGTTTTCTCGAATCACGTCATGGGTTTTTTCATTGGTATACGTGATATAGCAAGGCATTTGTTGAGGATGTTGACTGACATCGCCCAAAAATGAAAAGACCGGACGCGGTGTATCACCATGTTGGGTTTGCATCACTGAGAAATCGACTGAACGCGCATCGATACGTGGTGGCGTTCCCGTTTTTAAACGATCGACGCGAAACGGCAATGCACGTAGGCGATCGGCGAGCTTGTTCGACGGTGGATCTCCGGCGCGCCCTCCGGAGTAGTTATCCATACCAATATGGATTTTTCCACCTAAAAAGGTACCGACAGTCAACACCACAGTGGTTGCGCTGAATTTCAGTCCCATTTCTGTTTCTACCCCAGTGACGCGATCCTGATCGACGATCAAATCCACCACGGCTTGTTGGAAAAGGGATAGGTGTGGCGTGTTTTCCAGGGTATGGCGGATCGCCGCTTTGTACAACGCACGATCAGCTTGTGCTCGTGTTGCTCGTACTGCGGGTCCTTTCGACGCGTTCAGGGTTCTAAACTGGATCCCGCCTTTGTCGATAGCTTGCGCCATCGCGCCGCCTAAGGCATCAATTTCTTTTACCAGGTGTCCTTTCCCGATCCCGCCAATTGCAGGGTTACACGACATTTGTCCCAAAGTGTCGATATTATGGGTTAATAACAACGTTCTTTGATTCATTCGAGCGGCGGCTAGTGCTGCCTCGGTACCAGCATGGCCACCACCCACAACGATGACGTCAAAGTGATCCTGGTAAAACATGATTAAAGCCTCAACCTGGTTAAGTGTTTGCGCATGAACTAAGCAAAAGGGGCGACATTCTAGCGCTTTTTATCTCAACAAGGAACCAAACCTTGATCCTGATCTTCTTAAGGCTTTCGCTTTATATATATAAGATCTTTATATACAACGATGACGTCAAAGTGATCCTGGTAAAACATGATTAAAGCCTCAACCTGGTTAAGTGTTTGCGCATGAACTAAGCAAAAGGGGCGACATTCTAGCGCTTTTTATCTCAACAAGGAACCAAACCTTGATCCTGATCTTCTTAAGGCTTTCGCTTTATATATATAAGATCTTTATAT
>NZ_MUFH01000399.1:0-1945 GCF_001996115.1 Salinivibrio sp. MA427 | reverse complement strand
GTCTGATGCAATGAAAGCGTTACTCAACCTGCGTAGCTTACGCGCTCTTGCCAAAGAGATGTCAACCGAGCAACTAAACGAAGCGTTAGAGAAACTACATACCGTGGTTGAAGAGCGTAAAGAAATTGATCGCGAAGAAGAAGCAAAAGAACAAGAGCGTTTAGAAAAGCTAGAGAAATACCGCGAAATGTTAGTGGCCGATGGCATTGAGCCAGAAGAGCTCATGAAGCTATTAGGTGGCAGCACTAAAGCAAAAACACCAGGAAAGCGCGCAGCACGTCCAGCTAAATACCAATATACTGATAATGACGGCTCACATAAAACATGGACAGGTCAAGGCCGTATGCCTAAGGTTATTCGCGAAGCGACGGAAAGTGGTTCTGCAACACTCGACGATTTCCTCATCCCTGGTCAAGAAGCATAAACTTTTCACCAAGGAAAAAGAAAAAAGAGGCCAAGGCCTCTTTTTTTGTTATAGGGTATCAATCAAATTTAATTCTATCGGCTAAATGACTAACCGCCAGAGCAAAGTAATGCGAGCGGTTCCACTTCAACAAGCTTTGATAGTTATTGTAGACCAAATACGCTCTCCCCTTTTCATCATCAGGCTGAATGAGCCATGCTTTAATGTCGACCTTGGGTAATGCTTGGCCGTTCATGCGTCTTACGCCTTTCGTCTGCCAGTCACTTAGCAATAAGCCCTTGTCTGCTCCGGTACCGAGTAGAGACCGATCAAACTGTTCTGGAACTTGAACTTGCCGACCCCATGTATAGGTATCATCCCAACCAGCTTGTTTCAGATAATTCGCTGCCGATGCAAAAACATCGGCCTCCGTTTGCCAAATATCTTTTTTACCATCTTGGTTGCCATCCACAGCATAATTAATAAACGAACTGGGCATAAACTGAGATTGCCCCATTGCTCCCGCCCATGATCCTTTCATGTCTTCGGGGGCAATATGACCTTGCTGTAATATTGTCAGTGCTGCCATGGTTTCTTTACGGAAAAAAGCTTCTCGACGGCCATCAAATGCCAATGTCGACAATGCCTCAATCACATTATAACTCCCTTGGAGCTTACCAAAGTTACTTTCAACACCCCACAGGGCAACAATAAAACGTGGTTGCACCTGGTATTGTTCACCCACTTTTTTTAATACGTCATAATGCTGATTGTAGAGCTTTTTCGCTTGCGCCACTTTCCAATCTGGTACCGCCCGAGGAATATACTCGTCTAAAGTAAGGCGCCGCTCGGGTTGATTTCGATCTGAGCTTACCGCACGTTCATGATATTCAATCCCGTCAAACGCTCGCTCGAGCAATGCATCGCTAATCCCTGCCTCACGAGCTTCATCTTTTAATGAGGCCACATAGTGTTCAAATCCTGGCTTGGCCATCACTGGGCTAACGATTAATGCAGCCGCCATACAGGCTGAAATCATACCTTTGCGCATAGTCTTCCTTTTACAGTTTTTCGTTTCTATTACGAATAGCCTGCAGCGCTGCGTCCGGAGGTGGGGGCAGCTGTACAAAAAACCCCTCCTCTTGCAGGCTTTGCTTTACCTTGGTGATATTGACCACCGCAAGCTTTTCACGCTTGTCTAAGTCAATCATCATTGCGAACTCTGGTTGCCCAAAGCTGTTCATCAGCGCCTCTGGCACATCATCAAATTTATCTTTCTCTGCAAGATAAAGATAGGTGCCTTCTTTCTTTTTGCTTCGATAAATTGCGCAATACATCTCAAAAGTCCTCACGAGCATGCCATAAAACAGGCGATAAATTGTCATCCTCGGGCAAAGGTTTGTTAAACTTTACCGCAAAGTGTATCAAAACACGTATTTGCGGTGGTTTCTCACTATAAAGCTAAAAAACATCATTAAAACGAGAAATCTGACTCGAAAAGCAAACCTTGCTTGCCGCATCCGTGCTGTGAATATACCATGC
>NZ_MUFH01000398.1:0-1947 GCF_001996115.1 Salinivibrio sp. MA427 | reverse complement strand
TGGCAGGGGTGTCGTTTCTCGGTGGCGCTCGGGCTGAGAACACTCACCTTGCAAACCGGCGATGCCTATCGTGAGCTGCTGAAACTCGGCGATGATGAGTTGGCCGTGCTCGTTGGCTCGCAAGCCATCCAGCGTTTGCACGAGGTACAAAATACGTCACACCAGCCCACCGGCGGCAGTGAATCCACCGAAGATTTTCTCGAGCAACTGTTTATCAGCTATGAAGGGCAAATTTACGATGGCCGGTTGAAACACTGGCTGAATAGTCAGCCTAAGCTGGAGAAACTGGTCAGTGCGCCGGTGTTAGTGAGCACGATTGATCATCTGATGCCCGCCACTGAAAGCCTGCGCGGCGGGCGTCAAATCGCGCCCATGTTGCGTTTGCTCAGCGCTGACTTAGTCCTTGATGAGCCCGATGATTTTGGTCTCGAAGACCTACCGGCGCTGTGTCGCTTGGTTAATTGGGCAGGCTGTTTAGGGTCTCGGGTGTTGCTTTCATCGGCGACCTTGCCGCCTTCGTTAGTAAAAAGCTTGTTTGATGCCTATCGTGCGGGCAGGGCGCAGTTTAATCATGCCCAGTTTGGTGACAGCGCGACGACAAACAGCACGTCTGTTATTTGCGGCTGGTTTGATGAATTTACCAGCGAGATCCAAACGATAACGAACAAAACCGAATACGTGGCTTACCACCGCGAATTTGTCGCCAAACGTGTAAAGCGATTAGAGGGCGCCCAACAGGTGCTACGCAAAGGGAAGACGGTAGACACGTCATCGATTACCTCCCTGGCTGCTCCTCCAACATCCAGCGAACCTAACCTCGATTTTGGGCCGCTAGCGCAACTTATCCATACCCATATTCATCAGTTGCACCATGCGCATCATCAAACCCATGCATCCGGCAAAACGGTGTCGGTAGGCGTGGTGCGCATGGCTAATATTAACCCAATGGTCGCGCTGACTCGCACGCTGGTACAAATCTCACCGGAACCGGATCATGCGATCTTTATTTGTCCTTACCACTCCCAGTTTCCGCTGGCGTTGCGTTCTTATCGAGAAAGCCGTCTTGATGTGGCGTTAAATCGCCATGATGAAGGGGCGATTTTCGAACAGCCGGAGATTCGTCATGCTATTGAACACTGTGATGCCAAACATCTGATGTTTGTGGTGGTGGGCACGGCGGTGGTGGAAGTAGGACGTGATCACGATTACGACTGGGCCATTGCCGAGCCGAGTTCAATGCGTGCCTTAATTCAGTTGGCGGGGCGGGTACAACGTCACCGTCAGCAAACGCCAACAACCGCCAATATTCATGTGCTCGATCAGAATGTTCGTGCGCTTAAAGGCCAGCATCCCGCTTATTGTAAGCCCGGCTTTGAAAGCGCAGCTGTACCGCTCGAAAAAGGTTACAAGGTCACGCTTGATGAAGAGCTGACTGCAATTTCCGCTACGCCGCGTATTCAGGAAATCCCCAAGCTGGAAAAATCTGCCTTTATATTTGCTTCGTCGGCAAAAAAAGCGGCTAAACCGGTGACCCACTGGGGCGTACAAGAGCACCGTGCGTTGCGCTTTACGTTGGAGCTCACGGGCGGGGAAAAGTATCAACCTGATTTCTTCCGAACCGGTAAGGAAGCCGAGCTATGGTGGAACGAAACACTTTTCAGTCAAGTCGCTGGGCTACGTTTTCCCGGTAAACATGCTAGCTGGAGCGGCGAGCTGATCCGGCGCACTCCGTTTCGTCACAGTCAGCGCCAAGAAAGCCTTGTGCTGGCTTATAACGACGATGACACGCTGGCTTGGCAGCAGTTAGATACCTCACGTTACCCCTACCAATACGACGATCACTCATATCGCTTTAAATCCGTCGAGATATCGCTAGCAGCCGGTTGCCATTGGTGGTTCGATGTTAACCCAGAGACTATCTATCAGCACTTTGCTGATCAATTGGGA
>NZ_MUFH01000397.1:0-1947 GCF_001996115.1 Salinivibrio sp. MA427 | reverse complement strand
ACTGATTGATAGTGTTGTAACTCACATTGCCTACCAACTGACCCTGATAAATAATGCCACATACCAATGATTTACCTTCTGCATAGTCGTTAAGGGATTTTTTAACAAAGCTCAAAAAGAACGCTTCATCATGAGCATGCGGTGGCCACACTAACCATTGGCTTAAATACTCCTGATCGCGGGTAACGATATCCAGATAAATCGGCGCAAAGCGTGTATTGATAAGTTCTAGTTTTAGGTCACGATTAACATCCAATGTAAACATCTTTTCCTCATTATCAATGCGACACAATTGTCGACATTCATTATTTTCAGTGCAGTTTATTCAATCGTCCAATCCGCGGCGCCCGTTCCCGCCTCCTGAAAGCGAAGTTTTATCGGATAGGTGTCACCACAGCCTTCGACAATCCATAGCTCTCGCCACATTCTTGTGCCTACCTCACCTGATGGCATTTCGCGCACGTAAGGTACAAACGCCTCTCCCACTTATCATATTGCGATAACTCCACCAATGCGTATTGGGTCGTTGCCGCTACTCATAGTTCTGCCAGTATTTGAATATGGCTGTGAGCAACGAAGCCTAACGACTCGCAAAGGCGTCGAGAGGCAATATTTTCCCGGTTGGCACGATATCGGGCGACACGTCCCCTCTTTTCAACCTCTTTGACCCACCTTGAAATCAGTGCCTTGCCGACACCGCGCTGACGACAGTTTGGTGTCACTAAGATAGACAGCGATTCAAAGGGCTCGACACCACAATATGATGCAATGATCCCAACAGGCTGACCTTCCAGATATGCCATATAGAAATAGTCTGAGTCCAGACTAAAATCCGCTTTAAATAATTCTTCCTCATCAAACCCTGTAATAAATTGTTCGATGTGCTCCCGATGGGCGTCCAGCGTGAGCTGAACAACCTCTACCTTTGATTTAGCGTCACAAACATGACCTGATAGATAATAGTCAATATCATCAATACAGATCTCAAACGCTTGAGAGTTCACATCGTCAATATAGTCATGTAGCGATCGCAGCTTAGATTTTTCTAGATGTGTGCGAACGTCTTCATTGCAGCTGACCAGTGTCAGGTTATCAGACGCATACAGAAACGCTAAATCCTCTTCGCCGCCTCGTTTATAGTATTCACAACCAGTGAAAATATAATTGCTCTCAATATGACTCACGCCCAAACGCGCAAGCCAAGATTTATCAATGCTATCCATCGCTTTTTACTCCATACTTAGTCAAAAGTGCCGGCTACGCGACACTTAAAGTTTTGAAATTTCGGCAGACCAAAATTCAACTAGCAGGCCATCTTCTAGCCAAATCTCATACAAAGGACCGCCAAAGTGTTTTCTAAATCGATAAGTTAATTGATAGTTCTCTGCTATCGCAACTAACTCATCTACCGTTTTGTTTGCTTCGAGCATAAAGTGAGAAGCATGAAAGTTCTGCTTTTCACCTTGCTCTTCATAAATTGCAGCTAAGTCGCCAAACGTCAATTTATACTGCACTGGAATGAGCTCTATTAGTTCGTTATCACTCTCGCTCCAAACACACATCCATGCACCAGTCATCGTCTTTGAAGGAAATGCTTTAGCCTCACCATTTGTCAGCTCAGCTAAAATCTCCGAGCTACGCTTCGGTCGGCATGAGTTAACAGATAAATGCTTAATTTTCATTTAATCTCTCGATCTTCCCTGACATAGAAAATGCCCGCAATAAGTGGCGCGAGGAACGAGCGTCCGGCGACAGCAGGGAGCGAAATCCTTTTATACGTGTTTCTGGTAAATAGTCATCCTCATGCTGCTAGGCACGCAGATGAGGAAGCTATTTGACAGTGTTATCGCTTATTCTACATCGAATTGGTCACTACTTGGACGTAACTGACGCTGGAGGCCTGATAAGAAGTTTCGCAGCACTTGGTCTTTGCACTCTTTATAGTGC
>NZ_MUFH01000396.1:0-1950 GCF_001996115.1 Salinivibrio sp. MA427 | reverse complement strand
AAGTAAATCTGCTTGATTTTGACAGGCAAGGATTGCGTGCCTATTTCGCCGATGAACTCGGTGAAAAAGCCTTCCGCGCTGACCAAGTCATGAAGTGGATGTATCATTTTGGTTGCGATGACTTCGATGAAATGAACAACATCAACAAGAAGTTACGTGAAAAACTCAAGCTTGTCGCCGAGGTTAAAGCCCCTGAGGTGAGTGAAGCGCATTACTCAAAAGATGGCACCATTAAATGGGCGATGCGAGTGGGCGGTCAAGATGTGGAAACCGTGTATATCCCTGAAGATGACCGGGCGACATTGTGTGTTTCCTCTCAGGTTGGTTGTGCGCTCGACTGCAAATTTTGCTCGACTGGTGCGCAGGGTTTTAACCGTAATTTGCGGGTTTCTGAAATTATTGGCCAGGTTTGGCGTGCCGCAAAAGAAATTGGTATCGAAAAAGAAACCGGACGCCGTCCTATTACCAATGTGGTGATGATGGGGATGGGCGAGCCGTTGCTGAACATGAAAAACCTGCTGCCATCACTCAACTTGATGCTCGATGATAATGCCTATGGCTTGTCGAAGCGTCGTGTCACGGTATCGACTTCCGGTGTGGTGTCTGGCTTGGAGCAGATGATTGGTAAAATTGATGTTGCGCTAGCGATTTCACTGCACGCGCCGAATGATGAACTGCGTAGTCAAATTATGCCGATTAACGATCGCTGGGATATCGACGCTTTCTTAGATGTGGTGCATCGTTATATTGAAACCTCGAATGCCAACCGTGGCCGTGTCACGGTTGAATATATTTTGCTCGATCATGTGAATGACTACATGGAGCATGCGCGCCAACTCGCAGAGCTGTTAAAAGATACACCGGCGAAGATTAACCTGATCCCATTTAACCCGTATCCTGGATCGCCATTCAATAAACCAAGTAACTCTCGTATTGATAGGTTTATGAAAACCTTAATGGAATACGATTTTACGGTCACGGTGCGTAAAACGCGCGGCGATGATATTGATGCGGCGTGTGGCCAATTAGCCGGAGACATTGTCGACCGGACAAAACGCGCCGAAAAGCGACTGGGTGCGCAGGAGGTGATCCCTGTTCGACCCGTCTAGCATTATAGGTCTTTATAAGGGAAGAACATGGTAAAAACTGGCTGGGTATGGGTGTTGATTATCACGTTGGCAGGTTGTGCCTCGCCAGTTTCACAGCAAAACGACGCTAAGTTTGATAAGATTCAAGCGGCCGAGGCACGAATTTCGTTGGGGTTAGGTTACTTAAACAGTGATCGCTATCAACAAGCGCAGCAAAACTTGCAGCAAGCACACCAATATGCGCCTAATTACTATCGTACCTCGCTGTCTATGGCGTATTATCAACAACGTGTCGGTGAAACCGACCAAGCGGACCGTTTATATCAAAAAGCGTTATCGCAAGCGTCTAAAAAAGGCGATGTGTATAATAACTACGGTGTGTTTTTGTGCGAACAACAGCGTTTTGCTGAGGCAAAAGAGGCATTTTTGCAAGCCGTCGCACAACCGTATTATCATCGCGTGTCAGACAGTTATGAAAATGCCGCGTTCTGCCAGCTAAAAGCGGGCGAAACCAAGAGCGCGAAGGCCTTGTTGGAAAAAGCGACTGAGCATGACCCGCTGAATGTCCGCGCAGGATTACAACTTGCCAAGTTAGAGATAGAACGAGGGCAAGAGGCAGGTGCCATTACGCGTATCAAACGACTCCATAAACGCGTTGGTGCCCATCCCAGCGGATTATTATTGTTGGTCAAAGCTTATCAGCAACAAGGCAACACGGAGCGAGCTGCCCATGATGCTCAGCGATTGGCGCACCAGTTTCCAGAATCCAAAGAATATCTATTGTACTTAGCGAATGAATACTGAACAGACGGAAGAACACGCGCAAAAAGATACGCAACCTGCGCCCGGGGAAGTATTAAAG
>NZ_MUFH01000395.1:0-1952 GCF_001996115.1 Salinivibrio sp. MA427 | reverse complement strand
TTTTTAACCAGGTTAATATTGTTTAAAATTACACTACTGGAGGTCGTCATCACTTCTGATATAAATATATGGCACAGTAAACCAACAAATAACATAAGCGCATAATCGGCCTGCTCTGCATTCTCTAAGTGCCATTTTGCTTTGAATACGACAACAAAAACTGTTGAGTATACGAGCAACATAAAGATTGGCGTTATGATTGTCCAAAGAAAGCCAAATAATGTCCCTTTATACTTCATTGCAAGCTCTCGACGCACTAACGTGTTGAGCAATAGGCTGTTTTTTTTGAAAGAAGAAAACATCATTTAATATCTTTAAATTTCATGCCCATTTTATCTTTGGCTGATAGAATAGCTTGACCTTCCAGTTGCCAGTCGATATTAAGATCTTGATCATTCCACTGAATACAAGCTTCATGCTTGGGTGCGTAATAGTCTGTTGTTTTGTAGAGCAGTTCAGCCACATCGGACAAAACACTAAATCCATGGGCTAAACCTGCAGGTACCCATAGTTGACGCTTGTTTTCAGCACTGAGTTCAGCCGTTACGACCTCGCCAAACGTGGGAGACTCAGGACGTATGTCAACGGCAACATCAAGCACTTTACCGAGTGCACAACGCACCAGTTTCCCTTGTGCATGAGCGGTTTGAAAATGTAATCCACGTACCACATTTTTAATGGAACGAGAGTGATTGTCTTGTACAAAGGTGACGGTTTGGCCGATTGCTTGCTCAAACTGCTTATGATTAAAGCTCTCAAAAAAGAAACCTCTATCGTCGCCAAACACTTTTGGTTCGATTAGGAATACATCGGCAATTTTTGTTGGTGTTGCGTTCATGCTTACTCCATATACCCTCACCGAGGCTTTATCTTAACCACCGTGAGGGCATTCTTTATAATGTGTTTTATTCGCCTTCAAGCAGATTGAGCAAATATTGACCATAGCCGTTTTTTGCAAGTGGTTTAGCACAACGCTCAAGCTGCTTTGCATCAATGAAGCCTTTGCGATAAGCAATTTCTTCTGGGCAAGCCACTTTCAACCCCTGACGGTGTTCGATGGTTTGGATAAAGTTTGTCGCCTCGATTAAGCTTTCATGAGTACCGGTATCTAACCACGCATAGCCACGGCCCATTCTTGCAACGGATAGTTCATCACATTCAAGATAAACACGGTTTAAGTCGGTAATTTCTAGCTCGCCGCGATGTGACGGGGTAAGTTGCTTGGCTCGTTCGACTGCTTTTTCGTCATAGAAGTACAAACCTGTTACCGCATAGTTGCTTTGTGGTGTTGTTGGTTTTTCTTCCAGTGAGCGGGCAGTCCCGGTTTCATCAAAAGCGACGACGCCATAGCGCTCTGGATCATGCACGTGGTAAGCAAAAACCGTGGCGCCCTCTGTTTTTTGATTCGCAGTGCTTAACAATGTTTGCAACGAATGGCCGTAAAATATGTTATCGCCTAAGATCAGCGCACTGGGGGCGCCATCAAGAAAATCTTCTGCAATAATCAGCGCTTGCGCTAGCCCGTCAGGCGATGCTTGTACTGCGTATTCAAGTTTTATGCCCCATTGGCTACCGTCGCCGAGCAATTGCTCGAATCTGGGCGTGTCTTGCGGGGTGCTGATCACTAAGATTTCATCAATGCCCGCTAGCATTAGGGTGCTTAGCGGATAGTAAATCATCGGCTTGTCGTAAATGGGCAGCAGTTGCTTGCTCACAGCGAGCGTCACTGGATAAAGGCGAGTGCCTGATCCACCCGCGAGGATAATCCCACGGCGTTTTTTTTGTGCTTTCATACTAGACTTCAATAAGTTCTTTTATCATTCGCTCAACCCCGCACTGCCATGTGGGCAAGGTTAAACCAAAACTTTGTTCAAATTTCGACACATCCAGTCGAGAATTATGAGGGCGAGCGGCAGCTGTCGGGTAATGAGAGCTAGGGACGGGTTCGACAG
>NZ_MUFH01000394.1:0-1953 GCF_001996115.1 Salinivibrio sp. MA427 | reverse complement strand
ATTCGGTATAGATGGTCTGGATATTTGACTCAACATAGACGGTACCGACGCGCTGCGTTTTACCTGTATCTGGGTCATCATATTCCAGTGGGTACTCATTCACCATCTTTTTCAGGTCGACTGGCTTGCCTGCCTCAAAAAGATAGTTTTCGGACCGTATGGCTAGGTAGTCAACATGAGGAAGGTTGACTAATCCATCGATTCGCTCTTGAACACTGGTGAGATCGTAAATCCACAGTGAGCTCGCGATTAATTCGGCGTGGATATGCTCAATTTCATCATGGCGATTTTCCACTTGACTAAAGGCTTCATCATACTGCCAATAGCTCTGTAACACTGTGGTCAATAGCGTGAAAAAACCGCTGAGACAAACCATAATTAGCAGAATGCGTCGGCCTACCAGGCTGAAGAAAGGGTTACGAATGCTGTCATCGAATTTATGGCTTCGGGTCATAGATAGACTGTCGCGCTGTAATGATGATTAAGAGAAAAATCTAAATGTAAATCTTCAGTTCAATCTGGGTACGCTTCCCTAATGGCAACGAAGTCATCCCAATGCTCAAGGAGTAAATCGACGAGCTTGGGTTCAAAATGTTTGCCGCGTTGCGCGAATAACTCATGACGGATATCGTCATCTGTCCACGCTTCTTTGTAAGACCGTTTAGACCCTAGCGCATCAAATACATCGGCCAAAGCTGAAATGCGCCCGCTAATCGGGATTGCCTCTGCGGCTAGCTGGTTAGGATAGCCACTGCCGTCCCACTTTTCATGATGTGTGGCTGCTATTTCCTTGGCTTCTAAGATTAATCGCCGCTTTGAATGGCTCAGTATTTCTACGCCATATTCAACGTGTTTTTTCATGATGTCCCACTCCTCTGCATTGAGCTTACCGGGTTTATGTAAAATCGCGTCAGGAATGGCGACTTTACCCACATCATGCAGCGGTGAGCTATGTTTCATCAGCATCGTTTTTTGTTCATCCAGCCCATACAGCTCGCCCAGTTTTTCACAAAATAAAGACACACGTTGTACATGAGCGCCGGTTTCTTTACTCCGCGCTTCAACGGCATTGGCAAGGTTGTACACCAGCTCTTTGGAGGTTTCGCGAAGATCCACCATGAGGCTGAGGTTCTCAAAGGTTAAACCAATGTTCTGCATATATATTTTGAGTAAATGCTGATCTAATTCCGAAAGAGTTTTCGCGTGGTTGACGTACAACAGAAATTCGACATCCTCATCATCACGATGGAATAGAACAAACCCATCATCAAACTGAATACTCGTCCGAGTTTCGAGGGCTTGTTTGCATCGAGCTGATACAATAGGAGGCAGTTTTTCAAACGCGCACTCGGTATAGCAGTCCACATATTCACCGGTCGCGGCTAGGGTTAACGCTCTTGTTTCTTCGGCGCCAGGGCGTGGTTGTACCACGCAATAAAAGGCAGAATCGTGAATATAAAGCAGAGAGGTAAGCTGTTCTAACACCGCAGTGGCGTAATGTTGAAGATTAGTGGTGTTCTGTACATTGGCTGATGCCTCAATCACGCGCTTAAGGCCTTGCTTTTGTTCTTCTATCGTACATAGATCGCGGTACGAGCGGAGCATCGAGTAGAGTAAGGTTTTCAACTTTTGTGTCGTCAGCTCGGTTTTTTCTTTGTAGTCATCAATGTCATAGTCACGAATCACGCTATCTTCTGGCGCCTGACCTGCTTGACCTGTGCGTAGCACTAGCCGAATAACATGATCGTTCATCTCGTCACGGATATAGCGCACCAGGTCAAGTCCAGCGTGTTCGGTTTCCATCACCACATCGACAAGCGCTAAGGCAATGTCCTGCTCTCGCTGTAAAATCTCTTTTGCTTCCTGACCTGATAAGGCAGAAAGCAGCTCTAGCGGGCGTCCTTGAAAAGTGAACCCTGTCAGCGCTAGCCGTGTCACTTCATGCATCAGATC
>NZ_MUFH01000393.1:0-2550 GCF_001996115.1 Salinivibrio sp. MA427 | reverse complement strand
ATTGGTTACTGTGCGCAAGATAACAGTGCCGAGTTTGATAACGATCTCACCGTGTTTGAGTGGATGTCG
This sequence comes from Salinivibrio sp. MA427, assembly GCF_001996115.1. Lineage (NCBI taxonomy): Bacteria > Pseudomonadati > Pseudomonadota > Gammaproteobacteria > Vibrionales > Vibrionaceae > Salinivibrio > Salinivibrio sp. MA427. Next base: position 2,481 of record NZ_MUFH01000393.1, on the reverse strand, counting down.
CAATGGCGTACGGCCAAGCATGATGATTTGATTGTTCGTGGCATTTTGGGTCGCTTGTTGTTCTCAGCAGATGATGTGAACAAAAAAGCGAAAAGCTGCTCAGGGGGCGAGAAAAACCGCCTGATGTTCGGCAAGCTGATGATGCAAGATATCAATGTGATTGTGATGGATGAACCCACCAACCACATGGATATGGAAGCCATCGAATCACTCAATAAAGGCCTAGAGCAATTCCCAGGCACTTTGATTTTTGTCAGCCACGACCGTGAATTTGTTTCCTCATTGGCGACCGATATCATTGAGATCAAAGACCAGCAATTGATCCACTTTAACGGCAGTTACGATGAGTATCTCGCCCACTTAGAAAAAGTACGTGCGGTGGCTTGATCATCTCGGTTATCGATCACTAATGACGATTCACTCGCCCCAGCCACATACCATGTCGCTGGGGCGATCTCTTTTACTGGTCTGTTACTAGCAGTACACTGCCCTCAAGCTGCGTCGGCCCGTAAGCAAATATCTCCGCGTTACGCACGTCAAACATCAAAATCGTATTATCCGCTTGCACATGGCTATTGCTCCACACGTAAGCGCGAACGTTTCCGGTACCATATCCTTCCTCAGCAGTTGAATACGGGAAACCTTCGGCAAATGCCTTCGGGTTGAGCGCGGGTTTCATGCAGGCATGTTCAGCCAATGATACTAGCTCTTTAATATTGGGCATACGCCATTGCGTGTGACCGGCAAACTGATGAAGCGGGTGCGCTTGGCTTTGATTGATCGCCTGCACTTCATTAAGTGCGGCTTGCCAATACATTCCGGTGCCCTCGCCACGACACGCCTGTTGTTCGGCTTGCCAGGTTTTACCCAGTGGGCAACGCATCCAAGTTAATCCGGTAAAGGTGTCCGTTACCGTGCCATTATCATCAAAGCTGTAACGGACATTCGGTGCCGTTTTGGTTAAATCAATCGAGCATTCTTGGCCTGCCCATGCAGTTGCAGATGCGAAGATACTGGCGGCAATGATCAGTTTGTTCATTATTTTTCTCCTTGGGCGACAAGACGAATAGGCAGTTGCCATGAGGTGTAGTCAGAATCGACCTGATCGCTATAGATCTCGAGCGATACTGTAGTGCCACGATCACTGCCTCGCGTTTGCGGCAGCTGGATATAGCGCGCACCCGGCGTCGCAAATGCGGTATATTCGGTTAAGAAAGAGGTGGAAGACCACAACAAGCCGGCATCGTATTCACTGGCAGAGGATTGATGAGGGAAATACCCCGTATCGAGCCCATAAACACGCCCATCGCTGTCGGTTTGTGTCTCGCCGAAATCAATCAGGCTATAAAGTTCAACAAAGGTAGGTAAGCGCCATTGATCAATGCCACAGATCTGTTGCTGATTTAGGTACGCTTGGTATTGGGCAGTGGTGCAAATACCCTCAGCGTCTTTGCAGCCTGTCGCCTCAATATCTTTGCCAAACGGTTCGAACTGCCCAGGCACTTGATAGGCAAAAAGGCGATCAACGTATCGGGGGGATTGAGGGTCCGTCTGTTTGCTCTCCCATACCAGTCCGCTGCGATTATCTTGCACGCAATCCCACGTGGTCGCGCTATCGGGTAAAGGCTGACCGTTGCCATCCAGTTTGGTGAGGCTAAACCCACCTTCCGTTGCATCAAAACCATAGTCAGCATCTTGACCGGGGTAGTCGTCAGGCGCGGTGATAACATTCCCGCTGTCGGAATAATAGCTAACAATGCCGGTATCGTTCACAGGACGCATTTGAGTCCGTTCATCCAACTCAACCAAAATCGCGTTAAGGTCCGCGTCGCTTGGCGCACCTTTAAGTAAAACATCCGCGTAACGCGCCAATTCACCGCTTAGTAGCGCTAGCATGCGATTCGCCCGCGTGGGCGTCATGCCCGATATCAGCGACAAAACGTTACTTTCAAGCTGTACAAAGCGGTTATCCGCCCCGTTGGTAAGCAAGTCCGCTTGCGTCGTGACGCCCATCGCCTCGAATTGCTCACGTAAATTCGCAACCGCATCTTGATAGGCATCCCCTGCCGCCATGTTGCTAGCGACCAGTGTGCTGATCACATTGATGTCATTGCCGGTAGTCTTGCGTACGCCGGGAGCAACAAGGAATGCATTCCCTTGGCGAGGCGCGTCAGTCTGCGCTCCCATTCGTTGCGACGATAACGTGGTCACGCCGGTGTCGATTTGCGCGACAATCGGTGAGGACAAGATCGCTTTATCGGCGCTGGTGAGGGTAAATGCCCCCTGCTCCGCTTGTGTGGTGGGTTCGTTGGCGTTACAGGCAAAGTCACCATTTAAATCAGCACACACGGTTTCATTACCGGTGGCATTGGTAGCGCTAATGGTACCAGAGACGCTGTAGGTCGGCGCGATTGAGTCACTTGCACTCGTCTCTGATCCGGAACCATTACAGCCTGCCAGTAGCAATGCACTGGCGAGTAG
>NZ_MUFH01000392.1:0-1956 GCF_001996115.1 Salinivibrio sp. MA427 | reverse complement strand
GTGCAGGACGGCTTTAACAGCGTCAGACTGGTACGGACGTAAGGTATACATAATCAAAAAACGGCCTAAGTGAGGCCGTTTAGTTTACTGACTTGTTCGCTCAGGTACAGACTATTTATACCCAACCGATAAATTTATACCTAACCGATAAATCACGGTCCATTATAGCCGTTTCGTGAAAATACAATGCTGACGGCGTGGTTGGTAATCAAACTGCTCGTAAAACAGGCGAGCGCCTTTGTTACCAATGTTCATTTCTAAAATCACGGCCACACACTGCCTTGTTTTGGCTTGCTTTTCTACCTCAGGGATCACTTGCGAACCCACGCCTTGACGGCGCCAGGTTTGTTGAATGAAAAACTGATCGATCACACCGACGCTGCCGCCATTTTCGACACTAAAACTATAGGCTAAGACGATAAACCCGATCGTATCCGTTCTTCCTTCGTGCTCAACATCAATCAGAAATACATCGCCACGCTCGGGTTGTGACAATAATGTGTTAAAGGTAGAAACCACCGGCTCGCGATCAAACGGCAAGGCCTCATGCTCATGTTGTTCGCGCGAGAGTGTGAATAAGGTTTCCAGGGTATCGATGTCAGGGCGGCGAAGAGAGACAATCATGGTGTTTCCTTTTTATCACTGATTGGTCAAGACGACCGTATCATACTCGCCAAGCCGGTAGGCTCAATCTCGGTGCGTTTTTCGATTAGCACGATGTGACAGACTCGGCGTCTCAACAAAAAGCGTTTGGTAGTGCTTGCATTATGACTAACGCATGTCACTGACAATGAGAGTGAGTGTATCTTATTGCTTTCAGTTTTGCCGCCAAATCTAGTAAAACTTGATCTGTGTCTTCGTGGCGATGTGACGTATAATCGCCGCAAACATAGGTGTAATGAATGGTAATATGCGGATAGATAAATTTTTATGTGAAACCCTAGGGGTAACACGAAAGCAAGCTGGCCGAGTGCTGAAAAGTGAAAGCGTCACCATCGATGGTGAGATCGTAAAATCTGGCGCCATCAAAGTCGGTAAAACCGCGGATGTGCAATTTGAGGGACGATCGTTAACCTTGTCTGGCCCACGCTACTTTATGATGCATAAACCTGCGGGCGTGGTGTGTTCACACGAAGATGCCTTTAATCCCACGATATTTGTTTTGCTCGATGAAGTGAACGCAGAAAAGCTGCATATAGCGGGTCGCCTGGATGCAGACACAACAGGCTTATTGTTACTGACCGACGACGGCCAATGGTCTCACCGTATCACGTCACCCAAGCATCAGTGTACAAAAACGTACCGGGTATGGTTAGCCGATCCGATCAGTGAAGATACGGCGAGTCAGTTTGAGCAGGGTGTGATGTTACGCAGTGAGCAGCAAGCGACATTGCCCGCTAAGCTCGAGCAGGTGGGTGAGTATGAAGCCTTATTGACGATTCAAGAGGGTAAATATCATCAAGTGAAACGTATGTTTGCCGCAGTCGGTAACAAAGTAGACGCTTTGCATCGCGAATCTGTGGGTGCGCTTGAGCTCGATGACACGCTCGAGCCTGGCGAATATCGCCCTCTCACCGATGAAGAAATTGCCTTGTTGGCATAATTAAGTGTGACACCTTAGATCCCACCTAGGGCAACGATCGACCCGAAAGCACAGTTCTCGCTGTGCTTTTTCAATGTGAGCGAGGTCATTTTTTAAGCGGGTTTTGAACATTGATTTTAAAGACTGGTGTTAAAGATTGGTGATGAAAAGAAAGACATTCTTTCCCACTACGCAATAATAAATTGTTACACTTTGACCAATCTCACGTTATTTCCCTTTTTCCTGTCTTTCACGTTAAGGAGTGTTATGTCGCAATCATCGGCTGTTACGTCGTCCCCAGCGCAGTTAAGTTGGCTGTTAATCCTGGTGCTTGGGGCCATTGCTGCATTGACCCCATTGGCGATCGATATGTA
>NZ_MUFH01000391.1:0-1968 GCF_001996115.1 Salinivibrio sp. MA427 | reverse complement strand
CCTCTGGATACTACCAATGGAGTACTTTTTGAATAAATCATGATACTTTAAGTGTATGGAGGTTTCCTTCTTTATTTTATAAGTTGTGTTTAACTATAAGTCGGAGGAAAACCATATGGTACAGGCAGTCGATAGTTCAAAGGCGCAACAGAAATTTGCGTTGGGAATGTCAACATTTTCGTTTACGCTTTGCTTTGCCATGTGGACGATATTTTCCATATTGGGTGTAAAAATAGCGGAAGAGTTTCAGCTCTCTAGCACGGAACTGGGACTGTTAATGGCGACACCGATTCTCACAGGTTCGGTCAGTCGATTGTTTTTGGGAATCGCGTCTGACTACTTTGGGGGCCGTACTGTTTTTGCGGTTGTCATGCTCCTGTCGTCCGGTTCTGCATGGTTGCTGAGTCTATCTCACAGTTACTACTTGCTGTTGCTTTGCGCACTGGGCRTTGGATTGGCAGGCGGTAGCTTCGTTGTTGGTGTGGCATATGTATCGGCGTGGTTTAAGAAAAACCAACAAGGTACAGCTTTAGGGATATTTGGCGCGGGAAATGTCGGCTCTTCTGTGACCTCGCTCTGTATGCCAATGCTCTTACTGATCATGGACTGGCGCAGTGCGGTTCAAATCTATGCAATTATTTTGGCTACAGCAGGAGTTGGGTTTTATTTTCTCGCAAAGAACGAACAAAGAGAAAGACCGCGAGAGCAAGTATCTATATATAGCCAGCTCCATCCTTTGAAAGAGGTAAGGGTCTGGCGATTCTCCTTGTACTACTTTTTTGTTTTCGGTGCCTTTGTGGCATTAGCACTATGGTTACCCCAATATACAATCGGTGTATTTGATGTGTCCTTGGCTCAAGCAGGCTTGATAGCAGGGCTTTACACGGTTCCAGGTTCATTGTTTAGAATACTTGGTGGAATATTATCGGACAGGTATGGTGCTCGTAAAGTGATGTACTGGACGTTTATCGCATCAGTAGTCTGCACCTTTATTCTTAGTTATCCCAATACACATTACAGTGTTGAGGGAATACGAGGTGTTATTAATTTCTCATTAGAAACTAACGTCTATCAATTTGCTGTAATCTGTATCGTGCTAGGTTTTTTCATGTCTTTAGGAAAAGCGGCAGTTTTTAAACATATCCCTGTTTATTATCCCAATAATGTGGGTGTTGTAAGTGGTGCTGTTGGTATGGTTGGCGGGCTTGGTGGCTTCTTTCTTCCTCTGACATTTGGCATGTTAAATGATCTAGTTGGAGTCTGGCAAACATGCTTTATGTTGCTCTTTGTATTATGCAGTTTGGCGTTAACCTGGATGCATTTTGCGATTAGAAAATCTGAAAGCAAAGAATGGCGATCAGGAAGAACTGAAAATGACCTTCCAGAACTAACCGAATAAAAAAGGAATGAAAAGGAGATAGAGATGGTAACCATTATGCATTTATTTATCTCCTTCCTTGTATGGGGAGCCTGGCCCGTTGTTGTCTTTAATCTTCCAGACTATGGGTATAACCTAACATTCATTTCGAAGCTTATCCTGATCTTGTTTTGTTTTTTGGGAAGTAGTTTGTCTCGAATTCTTTGGGATTTTCTAGCGACAATTTTCGGTGTGATTAATTGGTTGCTAATTTCTACACTTCTCCTCATTTTACCATGTTTATGGATGGCTGCTATTATACTCTTTCCTAGCGAAAATTATATTATGTTGTTGGCAGTTTCTAGCTTGACAGGCTTAGCATCTGGTAGTTCAGTCACAGTAATGCGATTTATGATGTTGCGATTTAGTCAGCGTGATGCAGTATCTAGAATTACTTACGCTGATAGTATTGGTGGCATTGGTTTGTCATTCTCATTCTTTATAGGACTTTTGTTTTCTCAAAGTGGTATAAGTCAGGGTTGTTTTTATTTATATCCGCTTTTGTATATACCGCTAGTTTTTGTTTTATTTTTTGTTCTTTGGTTTTCAGT
>NZ_MUFH01000390.1:0-2951 GCF_001996115.1 Salinivibrio sp. MA427 | reverse complement strand
ATACTGACCGATCCGCAAAAACGTGCAGCCTACGATCAATATGGTCATGCAGCCTTTGAACAAGGTGGCATGGGAGGCGGCGGCTTCGGCGGTGGCGGCTTTGGCGGCGGTGGTGCTGACTTTAGCGATATTTTTGGTGACGTATTCGGCGATATATTCGGCGGAGGTCGTCGCGGTGGTCAGCAACGCGCACAACGTGGTGCCGATTTACGCTACAACATGGAGCTAACGCTTGAAGAAGCGGTCCGTGGCGTCAGCAAAGAGATCGAAGTGCCCACCTATGTCGGCTGTTCGACGTGTGATGGTAGTGGTGCGAAACCGGGGACTAAGAAGCAAACCTGTGGGACCTGTAACGGTATTGGCCAAGTACAAATGCGCCAAGGTTTCTTTGCGGTTCAGCAGGCCTGCCCAACGTGTCACGGCAGCGGTACCATTATCAAAGACCCTTGTAATAGCTGCCACGGTCAAGGTCGCGTCAAAGAGACCAAGCACTTGAATGTGAAAATCCCAGCAGGGGTTGATACAGGCGATCGTATTCGCTTATCAAGTGAAGGTGAAGCGGGAGAAAATGGTGCGCCAGCGGGCGACTTATACGTTCAAGTACACGTTCGTGAACACCACATTTTCACCCGAGATGGTAACAATCTATATTGTGAAGTACCGGTGAGTTTCACCATGGCCGCGCTAGGTGGCGAGGTTGAAGTGCCTACCCTTGATGGCCGTGTAAGCTTAAAAGTGCCAGCAGAAACGCAAACAGGACGCATGTTCCGTATGCGCGGTAAAGGGGTGCAGTCTGTTCGTGGCGGCGGTATGGGTGACCTGATCTGTAAGATGGTTGTCGAAACGCCAGTGAACTTAAGCAGCCGTCAAAAAGAGCTTCTACAAGAGCTAGAAGAGTCTTTTAGTGGCACTGAAGCGAAAAAACACAAGCCAAAATCAGAGGGCTTCTTTGACGGTGTCAAAAAGTTTTTTGATGATTTAACCGGATAAGCAACTGGGCCTCGTGCATACGGGGTAGCCAGTATTGAATCCTCAGTCATCATAGAAAGGCCAGCTCTGTGCTGGCTTTTTTTATGCCTGACGAAAACGTATTTGTTGATCGATCATGCGGTAAAGGACAAGATGCATTTGATGAGGTCGACGTTATCAGTCCGTTCGCATGGAGCACCAAGGTAGCACATGCGTCATCGATTTGGGGGGAACTTGTTCGAGGGTGAGCAAGGATCTTATAGGCTGCCTTCCCACCTTGGATTTCGAACCGATAATCCGGTGAGAGCTGACAATCCGCACATAGCGCCTCTTCTAACTTAGCGACATCTGATACCGACGGATATTGCTCAGCCATCGTAAATTGCTGCTCTACCCACGCTTGTAACTGAATTAAATGTCGAGTCGCCGCTTGCCGCGTCTGTCGTTGTTGGTGCTCGGCATAGCTGGGGATGGCAATCCCTGCAAGTGTTGCGATGATGGCCAGTACAAGCATCATTTCGATCAGTGTCACGCCATGTTGTAAATAGCGACAAAAATATAAACGCATTTCTACGTGCCCCTCGAAGACTCAATCACCAAACGCATACAGAGCTTATGAGAGTGGTAGTCTGCGCTCAATCGGCAGGCGGCGATCTTGGGAGGCAGTATGCGTTTTCACCGTGCCCAATTCACGCCAGGTAGACTACAGCAACATGGCGTAACATTGATTGAATTATTGATTGTATTGAGTGTGTTAGCGGTTATTTGTGCCATCGCATTTCCTAGCTTTACCTATTCACGCCAAGTGGCCGTTATGGCCAGTCGAAGTGCAGAGCTGGCAAGCTTATTCCAACTGACTCAAAGTCGTGCGATCAATCAGAGCCAAGCATATCGTCTTATTTTGCATCAAGACGAAAATACGCAATGCATTATTGCTCAACCGGTCAACGAAAAAGCGAACAGTGTGAGTAGAACGGGCGCGATGGCTAAAATATCGTGTCAACAAACCGTATCAGCTATGGTCAGGCTACCTAAAACAATTCAATTAAAAAAGAAAGTGAGTGAGGGGTGGGTGTTATTGCCTGACGGGGATCTATTTACTATCGATTTTCGCACACAGCGACCCAGTCATAATCTCACGCTTGGTCTAAGCCACGATCTTGCCAGCACACCGGATTATATTGTCACCGTCCGCCAGTACCTTGGCTTTGATGTTTGTCCGTGGCGGGAGGTAGCCAGTGCGTGCAGCTAACTGTAAAGGCCATTCATTGGTTGAACTCTTAGTGGGGCTGACGGTGAGTATGATAGTCACCATCGCGGCACTGGCGGTGATGACAACAGCGACGGCGACACAAACGCGTCTGGATAATAAAACGTTTTTGTCTTTAGAAATGAGTCGCCTTCTTTCCTTTATGGAGGCGGATATTCGCCGTGCAGCCCTCTGTTATCAATGCGGCAGGACTTCCCCTTACGTGTTTAAAAGCGGAGATGAGGCGCACATTGTGTTAATTGATGAAGTGCCTGAGCAATCTAGCGGGCAATGTTTGCGATTTGCGTACCAACAAGGGCGTACTCACTCCACGCAAACTATTGATAAAGACGATGCCAAAGGATTTCGTTTCGATGCCGAATCACAGGCGATAGAGGCTTATGAAAATCACCAAGACACCAAAAATTGGTCATGTGAGTCAGGGTACTGGCGAGATATTTCATCCCGAGTATTGAAGGTAACGCATTTAGCCTTTTCTCGTGATGAGACGCGGACGGAGACAGGGCGACGTATTACCGCGTTAACTATCGAACTCTCCGCCTCATTAAAACGTCAACCTAGCGAAAGTGAACAAGTGTCGAGAACCTTGGTTTTAGCTAATACGGTTGTTTCACCATGAAATACATCAGAAAACATAAGTACGACCAAGGCATAGCAACGCTTGCGGTGGTTGCGAGTGTTGCACTGATTGCACTTCTCATTGTGTTAGGAG